>JAGTRL010000058.1 GCA_018261815.1 Pseudomonadota bacterium | reverse complement strand
CGTTTTGGCCAGCGTCGCGACATCGTGCTGGTCGACCAGCGCGGGACCGGGCGCAGCGCACCGCTGGACTGCGACCCCGAACCCGCCACGCTGCCGCTGCGCGAACTGACCGACCCGCAGCGCCAGCTGCAGCGCGCCCGTGCCTGCCTGAAGAAACTGCAGGCTCTGCCGCACGGCGACCTGCGCCACTACACCACCACGCTGGCGATGGCCGACCTGGACGCGGTGCGCCAGGCGCTGGGCGCCGAGCGCATCAACTTGGTGGCAGCGTCCTACGGCACCCGTGCCGCGCTGGAGTACGTGCGGCTGTACCCGCAGCGGGTGCGCCGGGTGGTGCTCGACGGCGTGGCGCCTGCCGACATGGCGCTGCCCGAGGCCTCGGCGCCGGACGCCCAGGCGGCCTTCGACGCGTTGGTACAGGCCTGTGCGCATGAACCGGCGTGCCAGGCTCGGCACCCCGAACTGCGCCAGAACTGGCAGGCGCTGCTGGCCACGCTGCCGCGACCGGTGAGCGTGGCGCATCCGCTGACCGGCCGCAGCGAAGCGCTGCTGCTGACGCGCGAGATGCTGCGGGCCATGGTGCGCGCGGCGCTGTACTCACCAGTCACTGCCTCGGTCCTGCCGGCTGCGCTGGACGAGGCCGCGGCCGGCCGCTTCGGGCCGCTGGTTGGCCTGTCCAGCGCACTCGGTACGGCGCGCGGTGACGCCATGCTGGCGCAGGGCATGCACTTTTCGGTGATCTGTGCCGAGGACCTGCCGGGCCGCGACGCCCCGCCCCCGCCCGCTGAGGATTTCGGCCAGGGGCTGGCGCCGCTGTATCGCGAGATCTGCGCCTTCTGGCCGCGCGGCGAGGTGCCGGCAGCTTTCAGGCAGGTGCCGCCGGCGCTGGCGCCGACCCTGTTGCTGTCTGGCGGCATCGACCCGGCCACGCCGCCGCGCCATGCCGACCGGGTGGCGCGTGCTCTGGGAGCGAAGGCGCGGCACGAAGTCGTGCCCAACGCCGCGCACGGCCTGCTGGCGCTGCCTTGCGTGCGCGAAGCCGTTTTCCGCTTCGTCGATGCGGCCGGCGACGCCGAGGCCTTGCGGGTGGCTGCCGACTGCGCACGCGGCATTCCGCGTCCGCCGGTCTTCGTGCCGCCGGGCAGCGGAGCCGCGCCGTGATCGAGTTGCGCGGCATCGCGCGCCGCTTCGTGCAGGGCCACGGCCGCTCGGCGCGCGCGGTTCAGGCCGTGGACGGGCTCGACTGGGAGGCCGGCGATGGCTGCATCAGCGGCCTGCTCGGCCCCAATGGTGCGGGCAAGACCACGCTGTTGCGCATCGTGGCCGGCCTGGTGGAGCCCGATGCCGGGCAGGTGCTGGTCGACGGCATCGACGTGGCCACGCAGCGCCGGCAGGCGCTGGCGCGCGTGGGCGTGCTCAGCGATGCACGCGGGCTGTACCCGCGGTTGACGGCGCTGGAGAACATCGTTTACTACGGCCGGCTGCACGGCCTGAGCCTGGCCACTGCCGAGGCGCGTGCCCATAGCCTGGCCCGGACGCTGCAGATGGAGCCGCTGCTGCAGCGCCGCACCGAAGGCTTCAGCCAGGGCGAGCGCATGAAGACCGCGCTCGCCCGCGCGCTGGTGCACGACCCGCACAACATCATCCTCGACGAGCCGACCAACGGCCTGGACGTTCCCGCCACGCGCGCGCTGCGCGAGGCGCTTCGACGGCTGCGCGACGAGCACGGCAAGTGCATCGTCTTTTCCACCCACCTGATGCAGGAGGTGGAGCGTTTGTGCGACCAGGTGCTGGTCATGGCCCACGGCCGCGCGGTGGCACAGGGCACGGTGGCCGAGCTGTGCGCAAGGACCGGACAGGATGATTTCGAACGCTGCTTCGTGCAGCTGGCCTTCGGCAGCGAGGCTGAAGCTGCGGAGGCGGTGCGGTGATCGGCGCCGCCTGGACGGTGCTGCGCAAGGAGCTGCGCGATGCGCTTCGCGATCGGCGCACGCTGCTGACCATCGTGCTCAGCTCGGTGGCGGTGGGCCCGCTGGTACTGCTGCTGCTGTCCACGCTGGTGGCCGGCATGGAGGAGCGCGCCGAATCGCGCGAGATCGTCGTTGCCGGCATCGAACATGCACCGACCTTGCGCAGTTATCTCGAGCGGCAGACCTACCGCATCAGCACGGCGCCTGCTCAGTACGAGCAGCAGCTGCAAAGCAAGCGCCTGGGCGAGCCGGTGCTGGTCATTCCGGCGGACTTCGAGGCCGACCTGGCCCGGGGCGAAGCCCCGCGGGTGGAGTTGATGTTGAGCTCAGCCAATCCGCGCTCCCAGGCTGGGGCGTCACGCCTGGCACGCCTGCTGCAGGGCTTTGCCCAGGAACAGGCGATGCTGCGCCTGGCTTGGCGCGGGGTGTCGCCGGCCTCGCTGCAGGCCATCGAGGTGGACGAGCGCGATCTGGCCAGTCCGGCGGCGCGGGCCGCGCAGTGGGCGACACTGGTTCCCTTCTTCGTGCTGATGGCCGTGCTCTACGGCGCCTTGTATGCCGCACTGGACACAACGGCCGGTGAGCGCGAGCGCGGTTCGCTCGAGCCGCTGCTGCTGAACCCGGTGTCGCCGCTGGCGCTGGTGCTGGGCAAGTGGGCGGCAGTGGCGACGGTGGCCATGCTCATCGCACTGCTCAGCTGTGCCAGCTTCCTGCCTGGCCAGTGGCTGCTGCGCAGCGAGACCTTGGCGGCAATGTTTCGTTTCGGCGTCGGCGAGGGCGCGATGTTTCTTGCGCTGCTGCTGCCGCTTGCAGGGGCGCTGTCTGCGCTGCTGATGGCCATCGCCATCCGCTGCCGCAGCGTCAAGGAGGCTCAGGCCAATGCCACGGCGCTGGTGCTGGTGGTGTCGCTGCTGCCATTGCTGACGTTGTTCAACCAGGACGGCGAGGCGCCGTGGCACCTGGGCGTGCCCGCGCTGGCGCAGATCACGCTGATGGGCCGTGTGCTGAAGGGTGAGCCGATCGCTGCCTGGGAACTGTCGTTGCCGTTGGCGGTGAGCGCGCTGCTCGTGGCGCTGTGCCTGGCCTTCGTGGCGCGCAGCCTGCGCGGTGCGGCGGTGAAGTAGCGGTCCGGCGTGACCCGGGCTTGACGGTCGAAGGGCGGTGTTCCCTGCCGATTCAGGCGTGGCAGACGTGCAGGGCGCGTTGCACTTCGCTCTGCCAGGGCAGGGCGTGCACGATCTCGTTGAGGAACCTTGCGCACTCCAGCGCGGTCAACACTTCGCCCTCGTCGCCGACCAAACGCAGGTTGGTGACGACCGACATCGGGTCGGCCATCGCCACCACGTCGCCGGCGATCTGCACCCAGTCCCAGGCGACACCGGCTTCGCCATCTTCGGATTGCCCGCCCCAGATGGTCTGGCCGGCGGTGCGTGACATCCTGTCGCCAGGCAGGGTGACTCGGGTGCTCAGGTGGTGGAAGCGCAATTGCGATTCACGTCCGGCCTGCCACAATACGGGGGGCCACGCTCGAATGGACCAAGGTGTGGTAGGGGTCATGTGTGAAGTGTCGGAAGGACTCAAGGTGCTGAACATGCCGGTATGGTTCCGGAATGGCGCGCGCCTTGAAAGCTGTAAACCTTGTCAGGGCCCGTCGACGTTGCAGGCGCAAGGCTCGGTCGGGGCGCGCGAGGCATTCTGATGCTGCCCGGTGGCTATTCCGCGGTGCTCAAGGCCAAGGACCGTGACGAGTTCCGCGACGAGATCGTGCGCTTTGCGCAGCGCCTCGGGTTCGACACGGTGGCGGCCGTCACGGTGCTTGAGCATGGCATGGCGGGTACCGAATTCATCAGCGTGGACAACACGCCGCAGGCCTACTCCGACGCCTTCCGGGACACGGTGGTGATGCGCCGCGACCCGGTCATGCAGCATTGCCGCAAGCAAAGCGTACCAATCATCTGGGACCAGCAGACCTACACCGGACAGGGCTTGGGCGACCTGTGGGAAGAGCAGGCGCAGTTCGGCTACAACACCGGCATTGCCATGGCCCTGCACCTGCCTGAGGGACGGCATTTCGTTCTGGGTGTCGATCGCGACAAGCCGCTGCCTGCGGACGCCGCCGAGCTGCAGCGCGTGGTGGCCGACTTGCAGTTGTTTGCCGTGCACGCGCAGGAGGCTGCGCTGCGCCTGCTGGTGCCCGAGCCGATGCAACCCGAGAAGCCGGCGCTGACCCCCAGGGAGCTGGAGGCCCTGCATTGGACCATGGAAGGCAAGACCGCCTGGGAGGTCGGTGCGATCCTGGGCATCAGCGAGCGCACTGCGGTGCTGCATGTCAACAATGCCATGCACAAGCTGGGCTGTGTCAGCAAGCATGCGGCCGTGCTGAAGGCGCTGCGCCTCGGCCTGATCCACTGACGCTGCGCGCGGCACGTTGTCGCCAGTCCTGCTGGTTGCTATCGTGGTCACTGTCGCTTGTAGGCCCACCCTGTAAGAGCTGACAGTGTCGTTTTCGCACCTTCGCTGCTGCAATGAGGCTGTGCGCAAACGATCGCACGGTCTGTACCAGAAGGAGTCCTCATGAAGAAAGCAGTTTCCCCCAAGAAGAACAAGACTGCCGCCGACGTCGTTCCTCAAAAGAAACAAGCCAAGACCGGGCCGGTCGAACTGGATCTGGCCGAACTGAAAAAGGTTTCGGGTGGGCTGCCTCGTGGCGGCTGGACCAAAGAGTAGTCCGATCGTCAAGCTCAGGATCATGACGCCTACGGGTACTTGGTGATGTGCCCTTAGGCTGATTGGCGTTATGGTTGGCCCCCATGGCCTGCTGTAATGTCCGCGGGCCGGCTTGTCCGGTCCGCTTTTTCTTTTCCGCTTGACGATGCAAACCTCGGTGGCACCGCCTGTAGCGCATGCCGCGAGTGCGACTGTGCTGGTCCTGGCGACCCGGCAAGGCGAGTGGTACGCGGTGGCTGTGCGGAGCACCTGAACCATGGCTTCGCTTTTCCGTCCCGAAGTCGCCGAAGCCCAGCGCCAGAATTGGTTGGGTCAGGTCCAGTTGGTGCGGCCGCTGTCGCTGATGGTGTTCACCATCGGTGTGCTGTGCATGCTGGCCCTGGTGCTGGCTTTCCTGTTCTTTGGCGAGTACACGCGCAAGGCCCGCATCGGAGGCGTGCTGGTGCCTGATCTGGGCGTGATCCGCCTGGTGCCGCCAGTGCAGGGACGCGTGCTTGAGCGCCATGTGCAGGAAGGCCAGTCGGTGCGTGCGGGCGAAGTGATGTTCGTGCTGGCGTTGGAGAGCAGCACGTTGTCCACCGACGTTCAGGCCCGCGTGCAGCGCAGCTTGCAGGAGCGCCAGCGCAGCCTCGAAGAAGCGGCCCGGCAGCAGGCCTTGTTGGCCGAAGGCGAAATGCTGTCGCTGCAGCGCCGCCTGGACGAGATGAAGCGCGAGCAGAGCCAGATCGAGGCCGAGGCCACGCTGCATCGGCAGCGCCTGGCGCTGGCGCAGCAGTCGCTGGAGCGGCTCGAATCATTGAGTCGCGAGCAGTTCATATCGCCAGCGCAGGTGCAGACCAAGAAGGAAGAGGTCATCGGCTTGCAGGCCCAAGCCCAGGCGCTGGAACGGCAGAGCGCGACGCTGGCGCGCGACCGCGCCGCGCTGGAAGGGGAACGGCGCGGCCTGCCGGTGCAACTCAAGTCGCGCCAGGGCGCGATCGAGCGCGACCTGGCCGCGCTGGCCCGCGAGGCGGCCGAGCAGGATGCCGTGCGGCAGATCGTGGTGCGCGCACCTCAGGACGGAACTGTCAGCTCGGTGCTGGCCGAGCCGGGGCAGAGCGTGTCCCCGGCCTCCGCGTTGGCCAGCCTGATTCCTGCTGGCGCGCAACTGCAGGCTCATCTGTTTGCGCCGTCCGGGGCCGTTGGCTTCGTGCGGCCGCAGCAGGAGGTCCGGCTGCGCTTCGAAGCCTTCCCGTACCAGAAATTCGGCCACCAGAGCGGCCATGTGCTGCAGGTGTCCCGCACCCCGCTGGCCGCGCCTGAGCTGGCCGGCCTGCCGCTGTCGGGACCGACAGGGGCCGACAGCGTGGCCGAACCGATGTTCCGCATCACCGTGGCGATGGACGAACCCGATCTGCGTGCCTTCGGTACCACCCAGCCTTTGGTCGCGGGCATGCGCATGCAGGCTGATGTATTGCTCGAGCGCCGCCGGTTGATCGAGTGGCTGTTCGCGCCCGTGCTGGGTTTGACAAATCGGCTATGAAAGCAACTGCTTACTTTCCGTCTGGTTTTTCCGGCAGTTGGAACGTATGAACAGCCGCTTCGGCCACTGGGGTGGCCTGCGGCTGGGCTTCGGCTCCAGCCGCGTGCCGGTGATCCTGCAGACCGAGGGCGCCGAATGTGGCCTCGCCTGCCTGGCCATGGTGGCCGCAGCGCACGGCCACCGCTCCGACCTGCCGACGCTGCGCCAGCGCTTCTCGCTGTCGTTGAAGGGCTTGAACCTCCTTGACCTGGTGCGCATGGCCGAAAGCCTGAATCTGCATGCCCGGGCGCTGCGCGCCGAGATCGAGGACTTGGCCCAACTGGAGCACCCTTGCATCCTGCACTGGGACATGAACCACTTCGTGGTGCTGGTCGGAGTGGGCCGCGGCGTCGCGACGATCCATGACCCGGCGCATGGCCTTCGGCGCCTGAAACTGGAACAGGTGTCGCGGCACTTCACCGGCGTGGTGCTGGAGCTGACGCCGGCGGCCGATTTCGTGCCGCGCGTCGAGAAGCAGTATGTGTCGCCGCGGCAGATGCTCGGCCGTATCACTGGGTTGAAACGCTCCTTGGCGCAGATCTTCGCCCTGGCGCTGGCGCTTGAAGCCTTCATGCTGCTCAGCCCTTTCCTGATGCAGTGGGTGGTGGACGACGTGCTGGTCAGCGCCGACCGCGACCTGCTGGCCACGCTGGGCATCGGCTTCGGCCTGCTGGTGCTGATCCAGGCGGGCACCGCGGCCATCCGGTCCTGGGCGGTGTTGGTGCTGTCGGCCACGCTCAACCTGCAGTGGCTGGCGAATGTGTTCGCGCACCTGATGCGCCTGCCGGTGGAATGGTTCGAGAAGCGACACATCGGCGACATCTGGTCGCGCTTCTCGGCCGTGCACCAGATCCAGAAGACGCTGACCACCAGCTTCATCGAGGCCGTGCTCGACGGCCTGCTGGTGGTGCTGACGCTGGCGATGATGTTCGTCTACAGCGGCACGCTGACAGCGGTGGTCCTGGCCGCGGTGGCCGCCTATGCGTTGCTGCGCTGGGCCTTCTTCAGGCCGCTGCGCGATGCGACGGAAGAGGCGCTGGTGCACGAGTCGAAGAAGTCCAGCCACTTCCTCGAATCGCTGCGCGGCGTGCAGGCTATCAAGCTGTTCAATGCGCAGGCCGACCGGCAATCGCGTTTTACCAGCCTGGTGGTGGACACCATGAACGCCGATCTGGCCACGCGCAAGCTGGAGCTCTTGTTCTCGGTGCTGCATCGGCTGCTGTTCGGACTGGAGCGGGTGGCGGTGGTCTGGATCGGCGCGTTGCTGGTGCTGGACCAGAAGTTCTCAGTGGGCATGCTGTTTGCGTTCTTTGCCTACAAGGAGCAGTTCGCGCAGCGCGTCAGCGCCCTGATCGACAAGGTGGTCGAGCTGAAGATGTTGCGCCTGCAGGGCGAGCGGCTGGCCGACATCGTGCTCACGGCGCCGGAACAGGAAGATGCCGCCGGCCACGTGCGCAAGAGCGCCGACATCCCACCGATCGAACTGCGGGATGTCAGCTTCAGCTATTCCGACGCCGAGCCCGAGGTGCTGAATGGCGTCACCCTGCGCATCGAGCCAGGTGAATCCGTGGCCATCGTCGGACCGTCCGGCTGCGGCAAGACCACGCTGCTGAAGGTGATCCTGGGCATCCATGTGCCGCAAACAGGTGAGATGCTCATCGGCGGTGTGCCGCTGTCGCAGCTGGGCCTGCGCGCCTGGCGCGACATGGTTGGCGTGGTCATGCAGGACGAGCCGCTTTTCTCCGGCTCGATCTCCGACAACATCAGCTTCTTTGACCTGCAGCCCGACATGGAGTGGGTGGCGCATTGCGCGCGCGTGGCGTCGGTGCACGATGAGATCGAGGCCATGCCAATGGGCTACCACACGCTGATCGGCGACATGGGCTCCAGCCTGTCGGGCGGGCAGAAGCAGCGCATCCTGCTGGCCCGCGCGCTGTACAAGCGGCCGAAGATCCTGCTGCTGGACGAAGCCACCAGCGCGCTGGACGTCGAAGGCGAACGCCTGGTCAACCAGGCCGTGCGCCAACTGGCGCTGACGCGGGTGATCGTCGCCCACCGGCCCGAGACCATCGCCAGCGCAGGCCGCGTCGTGGCGTTGAACGGCGGGCGCGTGGCGCAGGATCTGCGCAGCGTTGGACACGGCACGAACGCCGGGCGCGAAGCCTAGAATTCGCGCCCTGGGGCCGCATGACGGCCCGTTCCACAAAGGCTCGCTGTGTTTTACCCGCGGGAGTTCGACCTGATCGTCGTCGGTGGCGGCCATGCTGGCACCGAGGCCGCCTTGGCCGCGGCGCGCATGGGGTGCCGCACGCTGCTGCTGACGCACAACCTCGAGACGCTGGGACAGATGAGCTGCAACCCATCGATCGGCGGTATCGGCAAGGGACATCTGGTCAAGGAGATCGATGCGCTGGGCGGTGCCATGGCGGCGGCCACCGACGAAGCCGGCATCCAGTTCCGCATCCTCAACAGCAGCAAGGGTCAGGCCGTTCGCGCCACGCGTGCGCAGGCCGACCGGGTGCTGTACCGAGCGGCCATCCGCCGCCGGCTTGAGAACCAGCCCAACCTGTGGCTGTTCCAGCAGGCGGTGGACGATGTCATCGTCGAAGGCGATCGCGTGGCCGGTGTGGTCGGCCAAGTCGGCGTTCGCTTCCGTGGCCGTGCCGTGGTGCTGACGGCCGGAACCTTCCTCGACGGGCGGGTGCACGTAGGCCTGCAGCACTACAGCGCCGGCCGCGCCGGCGACCCATCGGCCGCCACGCTGTCGGCACGACTGAAGGAACTGAAGCTGCCGCAGGGGCGGCTGAAGACCGGTACGCCGCCGCGACTGGATGGACGTTCCATCGATTTTTCGCGGTTGGCCGAGCAGCACGGCGACACCAGCCCGGTGCCGGTGTTCAGCTTCATGGGTGACGCAGCGCAGCATCCGCGCCAACTGCCCTGCTGGATCACGCACACCAACGAGCGCACGCATCAGATCATCCGCTCGGGCTTCGACCGCAGCCCGATGTTCACCGGCGTCATCGAAGGCACGGGCCCGCGATACTGCCCGAGCATCGAGGACAAGGTCAACCGCTTCGCCGACAAGAACGCGCACCAGATCTTCCTGGAGCCCGAGGGCTTGGACACGCACGAGATCTACCCCAACGGCATCTCCACCTCGCTGCCCTTCGACATCCAGATCGCCGCCGTGCGCTCGATGGTCGGGCTGGAGAACGCCGACATCCTGCGGCCCGGCTACGCCATCGAGTACGACTACTTCGACCCGCGCGAGCTGCGGCCCAGCTTCGAGACCCGGGCCGTGCGCGGCCTGTTCTTCGCCGGGCAGATCAACGGCACCACCGGCTACGAGGAGGCGGCGGCGCAGGGTCTGTACGCCGGCGTCAATGCGGCGTTGCAGGCGCAGGGGCGCGAGCCGTTGTTGCTTCGTCGCGACCAGGCCTACCTGGGCGTGCTGGTCGACGATCTGGTCAGCAAGGGCGTGACCGAGCCGTACCGTATGTTCACCAGCCGGGCCGAGTACCGCTTGCAACTGCGCGAGGACAACGCTGACCTGCGCCTGACCGAACTCGGCCGCAAGTTGGGCCTGGTGGACGATGCGCGCTGGAATGCCTTCGAACGCAAGCGCGAGGCCATCGCCCGGGAAACCGAGCGCCTGAAGCGCACCTGGGTGCATCCGGGCCGATTGCCGACGGCCGACGCTGAACGGCTGCTGGGCAAGGCACTGGAGCATGAGTACAACCTGCTCGACCTTTTGCGTCGGCCGGGGATCGGCTTCGACACCTTGTCCGAAGTGGCGCGTATTGCCGTCGCGGCGCCGTTGGTTTCACGTGAAACACTGGCGGCGGAGTGGGGCACCGGAGTGGCTGATACTGTCATCGAGCAGTTGGAAACCGCGACCAAATACGCCGGCTATATCGACAAGCAGAGTGAAGACGTGGCCCGCGCGCTGCACTTCGAAGACCTGCCCTTGCCGCCAGACCTGGATTACAGCCAGGTGACAGCCCTGTCCTTTGAGGTACGACAGAAGCTGACCCACCATCGTCCCCAGACGGTGGGGCTGGCCTCACGCATCTCAGGCGTGACCCCGGCGGCGATCTCGCTGCTGCTGGTGCACCTCAAGAAGAAGCGCCAGTCCCCGCAGGGCGACACTCGTACGCCGGCCGAGTTGCCGGATGCGGCCTGATGCCCTCGCGAGCGGCCACTGCGGCCGGGCCGCCGCGCCCGAGGGTCTGAGATGAGCAACGATCCGCGCCGCGCGGCATTGCGCTGCGGCCTGGAAGCGCTGTCGCTGCTGGCCGACGACGTCCTGCTGGACCGTCTGCTCGCCTACCTGGACCTGCTGCAGAAGTGGAACCGGGCCTACAACCTGAGCGCGGTCCGCGACCCGCAGCAGATGGTGCGCCAGCATCTGCTCGATTGCCTGGCTGCCTTGCCTGCGCTGGATCGTCATCTGCAGGGCCGTGAGGCACGCATCCTCGACGTGGGCAGCGGGGCCGGCCTGCCGGGCGTGGTGTGGGCGCTGATGCGGCCGAACTGGGCGGTCTGCTGTGTCGATGCCGTGGCCAAGAAGGCTTCATTCGTGCGCCAGGTGGTGGGCGAGTTGGCGCTGCGCAACCTGCAATCCGAACACGCCCGGGTGGAGCAACTGCGCTTGCCGCTCGTCGACCTGGTGGTATCGCGGGCTTTCGCTTCGCTGGCGGACTTCACCGCTCTGACCCGCCAGCACCTGTCGCCGGGCGGTTGCTGGTTGGCCATGAAGGGCAAGGTGCCCGACGACGAGATCGCCGCGTTGCCTGCCGACGTGTCCGTGTTTCACGTGGAACCATTGCAGGTGCCCGGCCTGGACGCGCAGCGCTGTCTGATCTGGCTGCGACCCAACTGACGCAGCTTTCGCACCACCGGCCAAACGATCCACTGCAAAAACTGGGTTAGTCTCGGCCCCTGACGCAAGGTCGCCTTCGGGTGGTCTACCGGGCGGTCCGGCCCGCCCAGCGCCCCTGCCGGGCAGCGCTGCGACACCTAGCGCCGACTTCGACGAGGATCCGACCCATGTTCGGGATTGCCGAGTACGGCGCCTTCTGTGCCGCCATCCTGCTGTTCCTTGCCCTGCCGGGCCCGGGCACCTTTGCCTTGATTGCCGCCACGGGCAAGGGCGGGTTTCGCGCCGGCGCTGCGGCCACGGCCGGCTTGATCCTGGGCGACCAGGTGCTGCTGTGGCTGGCGGTGGCTGGCGTCGCGGCCCTGCTGGCCGCCCACCCGGCTTGGTTCAAGGCGGTGCAGTATCTGGGGGCAGCCTATCTGGGCTGGATCGGCCTGCGTCTGCTGCTGGCGCGCGGCGACGGTGCCGGCTCGCCGGTGCGTATCCTGCCACACCACTACCTGCGCCAGGCGCTGCTGATCACCCTGCTCAACCCGAAGGCGATCGTCTTCTACATGGCCTTCTTCCCGCTGTTCATCGATCCGGCCTCCCATCGCGGTGTGCCGACCTTTGTCGCCATGGCGCTGACAATCGCCGTGATCACCGCGCTGTACTGCCTGGTCCTGTGCGCCTTCGCACAGGCCGTATCGCAGAAGGTGCGTACCCACAAGCGGTTGGCGCTGGCCTTGCAGCGCGTGGCTGGGTTGTTCCTGGTGGCTTTTGGTCTGCGCCTGGCGCGCGACTGAGGCCGCATCACCGCATCGCAGTTTTCGGCATCGACCATGGCGCGTGTGTTCTGTGTGGCCAATCAGAAGGGCGGGGTCGGCAAGACCACCACCACGGTGAATCTGGCCGCCGGTCTGGCGCTTGCTGGCCAGCGCGTGCTGATGGTCGACCTCGACCCGCAGGGCAATGCCACCATGGGCTCGGGCATCGACAAGCGTGCGCTGGCGCTGTCGGTGTACGACGTGCTGCTCGAATCGGCCAGCGTACCCGAGGCCCGGGTGCGGTCGGAAAAGGGCGGCTACGACTTGCTCGGCGCCAACCGCGAGCTGGCCGGCGCCGAGGTCGAGCTGGTCCAGCTGGAACGGCGAGAACAGCGGCTGCGCGCCGCGCTGCAGGCGGTGGCCGGCGACTACGACTTCGTGCTGATCGACTGTCCGCCGTCCCTGAGCCTGCTCACGCTCAACGGCCTGTGCAGTGCACACGGTGTGATCGTGCCGATGCAGTGCGAGTACTTCGCGCTGGAAGGGCTGTCCGACCTGGTGAACACCATCAAGCAGGTGCATGCCAACTTGAACCGCGAGCTGCAGGTCATCGGCATCCTGCGGGTGATGTTCGACCCGCGCATCACGCTGCAAAGCCAGGTGAGCGAACAGCTCAAGGCGCATTTCGGCGACAAGGTCTTCGATACCGTCGTTCCGCGCAATGTGCGCCTGGCCGAAGCCCCCAGCTACGGCCAGCCCGGCGTGGTCTTCGACCCTTCGTCCAAGGGCGCAGTGGCCTTCGTCGCCTTTGCGCAGGAACTGGTGCGCCGGGTCGCTGCACTTTGAACCCGACCGAATTGTCCGCCGACCTGCTGTCGCGCATCGAGGATGCCGGGCTGAACGCCAGCGCGCCGCCGCAGCAGCGCTGGGTCGATGGCTGGCTGGTGCGCTTCTCGCCCGGCAAGGCGCAGCGTGCGCGGTGCATTAATGCGGTGGCGCTGGGGCGACTGGCTGCGTCGGAGAAGCTGGCTGAGTGCCAGGCGCTGTACCGCAGCGCCGGTTTGCGCCTGATCTTTCGAATCACCCCGTTTTCGCTGCCGTCTGGCCTGGACGACTGGCTGGCGCAGCGCGGCTACCAGCGCTTCGGCGACACCTGCGTGATGGTCTGTCCGGCGCTGCCGCGCCACTCTCAGGAGCCCGCGCCCGAAGGCACACGGTTCGAAAGTGTGGATGTAGAAGCGTACGCTCACATCGTCGGTGAGTTCAGGGGCACGTCGATGTCGGGTCGACAGGCGCATGCCGAGCGACTGAAGCACAGCCCGGTGCCCTATCACGGCATGTTGCTGCGCGCGGGCGATGGCACGGTGCTGGCCTGCGCGCAGTACGCCATCGAGTCTGAATTGGTCGGCCTGTACGACGTGTTCACCGCGCCGGCTGCACGCGGCCAGGGTCTGTCGCGTCGCTTGTGCGCACATCTTCTTGGCAAGGCGCGGGAGCAGGGCGCTCGCACGGCCTACCTGCAGGTCGATGCCGACAACCACGCAGCCCGCGCCGTGTACCGCCGCCTGGGCTTCGCCGACGGCTACGCCTACCACTACCGCGCGCTGCCGAGCGCCGGCGATTGAGCTGCTACAGGCCCAGGCCCTCGTCCACGCCGAGGTGCACGTTCATGGCCTGCACCGCAGCGCCGCTGGCACCCTTGCCCAGGTTGTCCAGCCGGGCGATCAGGATTGCCTGACTGTCGCTGGCGAAGACGAAGATGTCGACGCGGTTGGTGTCGTTGTTGGCCATGACGTCGAAGTAGCCACTGTCACGCTCCAACGTGCCCGGGTCGGACAGCGGCATCACCCGTATGAAACGCTCGCCCTCGTAGCGGTGCGCGAAGGCGCGGTGGACGTCCTCGCCTGAATGGCCCGGCGCCAGCTGGCTGAAGTGCAACGGTACCGTCACCGTCAGGCCCTTGTAGAAATTGCCGACGACCGGCATGAACAGCGGCCTGGCCTGCAGCCCGGTGTGCTGCTGCATCTCGGGAATGTGCTTGTGCTTCAGCGCCAGCGCATAGGGCCGCGGCGCCGCCAGACGGGGGTCATCGCCGCGCTGGTACTGCTCGATCATCTTCTTGCCGCCGCCGGAATAGCCGGTAATCGACGTGGCCGACACTGGCAGCGTGGCCGGCACGATGCCGGCATCGACCAGCGGCCGCAACAGCAGGATGAATGCGCTGGCATGGCAGCCTGGATTGGAGATGCGCTTGGCCTCACGGATGCGCGCGCGCTGCTCCAGCGCCATCTCGGGCAGGCCGAACACCCAGGCCGGTGCCGTGCGGTGGGCGGTGCTGGCATCGATCAGGCAGGTGCGCGGGTTGCTCACCAGCGCCGCCGCCTCGCGGGCCGCGTCGTCGGGCAGGCACAGGAACGCCACGTCGGCGGCGTTGAGCAGCCGGGCACGCTCGGCCGCGTCCTTGCGCCGCTCGGGGTCGATGCTCAGCACCTCGACATCGGCACGTTGGGCCAAGTACTCGTGGATGCGCAGCCCGGTGGTGCCTTCCTGGCCATCGACAAAAACCACATGCTTCATCTCGGTCCCCACGGGTCCATTGCTTTTGCGCAGCATACGGCATGCGGGCCCCGGCTGCGGCCAACCCTGATCGGTCTGCCGTGCCGATGGCCGACAATCGCTGCATGGTGACCAAAAAACCCAAGGGCCTGGGTCTCGGCCTCGAAGCCCTGCTCGGCCCGAAGGTGGCCGACGCGCCGGCCGGGACCTCGCCCACCGCGCTGCGCCTGTCGCAACTGCACACCGGCCGCTACCAGCCGCGCACGCGCATGGACGAAGGCTCGTTGTACGAGCTGGCCGAAAGCATCAAGAGCCAGGGCGTGATGCAGCCGGTGCTGGTACGCCCGATGGCGCCGCGCGGCGGCGGCGCGGCCGGTGACTACGAGATCATCGCCGGCGAACGGCGTGTGCGCGCCGCCCGGCTGGCCGGCCTGGACGAAGTGCCGGTGCTGGTGAAGAACGTGCCGGACGAGGCTGCCGCCGTGATGGCGCTGATCGAGAACATCCAGCGCGAGGACCTGAACCCGCTGGAAGAAGCGCAGGGTCTGCAGCGACTGGTCAATGAGTTCAAGCTCACCCACGAGCAGGCGGCTGCGGCGGTGGGGCGCTCGCGCAGCGCGGCCAGCAACCTGCTGCGCCTGCTCAACCTGGCCGCACCGGTGCAGCAGATGCTGATCGCCGGCGACCTGGACATGGGCCATGCGCGCGCACTGCTGTCGCTGGACAACGCGCAGCAGATCCTGTCAGCCAATCAGATCGTGTCGCGCAAGCTGTCGGTGCGCGATGCCGAGAAGCTAGTCTCGCGCACGCAGAACAACGGCCGGCAGTCGCCGCTGCTGCGCGTCAAGAAGGACAAGCCGCGCGACCTGGTGCGCCTGGAAGAACAGCTGGCCGACGCGCTGGCCGCCGCGGTCGAGATCCGCGTGATGCGCAAGACCCAGCGCGGCGAGCAGGGCGAGATCGCCATCGCCTTCGGCTCGCTCGACGAGCTCAACGGCCTGCTCGAGAAGCTGGGCGCTGCCGAGCGATGACGCCCGCGCGCGCACGGGCGCCACTGTCAATGCCCCCTGCGGGGCGCTTGGAATCTCAGCCCTGTTTGATGCGGCTGACAAGGGCGCGGGTGTATGCGGTGGTGCCGGCCTGACCGCCGAGATCACCGGTGCGCACCTTGTCGGCGTTGAGCGTCTGGTCGATGGCCTTGCGCAGCCGCAGCGCCATGTCGTCCAGCTTGCAGTGCTCCATCATCATGGCCGCCGCCAGCAGCAAAGCGGTCGGGTTGGCCATGTCCTTGCCGGCGATGTCCGGCGCCGAGCCATGCACGGCTTCGAAGATGGCTGCGTCCTTGCCGATGTTGGCGCCCGGCGCCATGCCCAGCCCGCCGATCAGGCCGGACACCAGGTCGGAGAGGATGTCGCCGAACAGGTTGGTCGTGACCAGCACGTCGAACTGCCACGGGTTGAGCACCAGCTTCATCGCACAGGCATCGACGATGACCGTGTCCATCTCGATGTGCCCCTTGTACTTCTCCTCGTACATCTGCTCGCCGGTTTCCTTGAAGATGCCGGTCAGCGCCTTCATGATGTTGGCCTTGTGCACGATCGTCACCTTCTTGCGGCCGGTGGCGATGGCGTGCTCGAAGGCGAACTCCAGGATGTGCCGGCAGCCGGCGCGGGTGTTGATGCCGGTGGCCATGGCCACGGCATGCGGGTCGTCGTCGATCTGCACGTAGTGCTCGTGGCCGATGTACAGGCCTTCGAGGTTCTCGCGCACCACCACCAAGTCGATGTTGTCGAAGCGCCCGCCAGGCACGAGCGTGCGTGCCGGGCGCAGGTTGGCGTAGAGCTTGAACTCCTCGCGCAGGCGCACGTTGGACGAGCGGTAGCCGCCGCCGGACGGCGTCTCCAGCGGCCCTTTCAGGGCCAGTCGCGTGCGGCGTATGCTGTCCAGCGCGGCGTTGGGCAGCGGGTCGCCCGCGGCCTTGACGCCGGCCAGGCCAGCGATCTGGCGGTCCCAGTCGAAGGGTGCGCCCAGGGCGTCGAGCACGGTCAGGGTGGCGTCGACAATCTCCGGGCCGATGCCGTCGCCGGGAATGAGGGTGGCTTGGATGCGCTGGATCATGGTGCAAATGGCGGGAGCAAGAAGCGTGACAGAGCATAGCCCCGGTAGCCATGTGCCAGGCTTACAGCCGGCGGGCAACTGCCGACGGTCCGGCATCGCCGACACGTTGTGCGAAGCACACGGAAATGCCCCTGTTCAAGGCGCCGTGTCAGCGCACAGGGCATGCTCTGCGTTCAAATCACCATCATGGTGAGAAACGCACCTGTTGCAGGCTGGAACGCGTCTTGCACGTCCTTTGGGAACTGCACCGCTTTACGGCACTTTCTCCGGCACTTGCCGATCTGAACTTTCGATGACGCTGGACGGACGAAGAACGACACACTGCCGATAACCGGAAAGCTCTGATGGCGCCCGGGCCCGTACAGCCGGGACTCCATCAGATCTTCCCAGATGGCGAGGGCTATGTTGCCGCTCGACATCTTCCTGAACCAGGAGGTTACTTTGGACGTCATCAGCAACTTCACCGCGCGCTTCGAGCGCAGCCGCGAGGAGGAACTGTCCCTCGAGGACTACCTCGCGGAATGCAAGCGCAACCCGCTGGCTTATGCCACCGCCGCGGAGCGCATGCTCAAGGCCATCGGCGAGCCCAAGGCCATCGACACCCGCAACGACCCGCGGCTGTCGCGCATCTTCGCCAACAAGGTGATCAAGGTCTACCCGGCCTTCGCCGAGTTCTACGGCATGGAAGACGCCATCGAGCAGGTGGTCAGCTACTTCCGCCATGCCGCCCAGGGCCTGGAAGAAAAGAAGCAGATCCTCTATCTGCTGGGCCCGGTGGGCGGCGGCAAGAGCAGCATCGCCGAGCGTCTGAAGCAGCTGATGCAGGACGTGCCCTTCTATGCCATCAAGGGCTCGCCGGTGAACGAGTCGCCGCTGGGCCTGTTCGACTTGGCCGAGGACGGGCCGATCCTCGAATCGGAATACGGCATCCCGCGGCGCTACCTGAACCGCATCCTCAGCCCCTGGGCGGTGAAGCGGCTCGAGGAGTACGGCGGCGACATCCGCAAGTTCAAGGTGGTCAAGCGCCATCCCAGCATCCTCAAGCAGGTGGGCATCGCCAAGACCGAGCCTGGTGACGAGAACAACCAGGACATCAGCTCGCTGGTCGGCAAGGTCGACATCCGCAAGCTCGAGACCTACGCCCAGGACGACCCCGACGCCTACAGCTACAGCGGCGGCCTGTGCCTGGCCAACCAGGGCCTGCTTGAGTTCGTGGAAATGTTCAAGGCG
>JAGTRL010000389.1 GCA_018261815.1 Pseudomonadota bacterium | reverse complement strand
GCAGCCAGATACACGAACAGGAGCCTGCCTTGCCGACCCGGCAACTCGTCCTCGACGCGGCGACCCTCGATACGTGCAGTGAGTCGTCCACACAGCTGGATCCTGGTCCCTGGCTGCGGCGCCAAGATTTCACCAAGGTCTTGAAAGTCCCCGTCCGCCACAATGAATTCCATCAACAGGAAAGGAGCACGATATGCGAAAAGTCATCAATTGCGAGTGCGGCGAAGTGGTGCGCTCCAACAGCGACGAGGAACTTCTGGCCGCGGTCAAGGCGCACCTGACCCGCGACCACCCGGAGTTGCTGGACAAGCTCTCCCCGGAAGACATTCTGGGCATGGCCGAAGAAGAGGAATGAGCATCCGCGGCCGCGCGACTTGCATCAATACGAGCGCGGCAGGCCGAGCACATGCTCGGCCACATAGGACAGCACCATGTTGGTGGAGATCGGCGCCACCTGGTAAAGCCGGGTCTCGCGGAACTTGCGCTCGACGTCGTATTCGCAGGCGAAACCGAAGCCGCCGTGGAACTGCAGGCAGGCGTTGGCCGCCTCCCAGCTGGCCTTGGCCGCCAGGTACTTGGCCATGTTGGCTTCGGCGCCGCAGGGCTGGTGGGCGTCGAACAGCTCGCAGGCCTTCCAGCGCATCAGGTTGGCGGCCTCGACTTCGATGTGGCTTTCGGCAATCGGAAACTGCACCCCCTGGTTCTTGCCGATCGGTCGGCCGAAGACCTCGCGCTCCTTGACGTACTTCGTCACCCGGTCGATGAACCAGTAGCCGTCGCCGATGCATTCGGCGGCGATCAGCGTGCGCTCGGCATTCAGGCCGTCGAGGATGTACTTGAAGCCCTGCCCTTCATGGCCGATCAGGTTCTCTGCAGGGATCTCCAGGTTTTCGAAGAACAGCTCGTTGCTCTCGTGGTTGACCATGTTGGCGATGGGCCGCACCGTCAGGCCATGGCCGATGGCCTGGCGCAGGTCGACGATGAAGATCGACATGCCTTCGCTCTTCTTCACCACGTCGGCCAGCGGCGTGGTACGCGCCAGCAGGATCATCAGGTCACTGTGCTGGATGCGCGAGATCCAGACCTTTTGGCCGTTGACCACATAGCGATCACTCTTCTTCACGGCGCTGGTCTTGATCTTCGTGGTGTCGGTGCCGGTGGTGGGCTCGGTCACGCCCATGCTCTGCAGGCGCAACTCGCCGCTGGCGATCTTCGGCAGGTAGTGCGCCTTCTGCTGCGCCGAGCCATGGCGCAGCAGCGTGCCCATGTTGTACATCTGGCCGTGGCAGGCGCCGGAGTTGCCGCCGCTGCGGTTGATCTCCTCCATGATCACCGAGGCCTCGGCCAGTCCGAGGCCGGAGCCACCGTGTTCCTGCGGGATCAGCGCCGCCAGCCAGCCGGCCTTGGTCAGCGCATCGACGAACTCTGCCGGATATTCGCGCGCCATGTCGACGCGACGGAAGTACTCGTCGGGGTAGGTGGCGCACAGTGCGCGCACCGCATCGCGGATGTCCTGGAACTTGTCTGCCTGCTGCGCCATCGGCTCATGCACCATACTGGCCGAGCACGGCAATCGCCGCGACGTTCTGGCTGGGGAAACCGCCCAGGTTGTGCGTCACGCCCCAGGTCGGCGCCGGGCGCTGGCGTGCGCCGGCGCGGCCCGACAGTTGCAGGTACATCTCGTAGACCATGCGCAGGCCCGATGCGCCGATCGGGTGGCCGAAGCATTTGAGCCCGCCGTCGATCTGGCACGGCACGGGGCCGTCGGCATCGAAGAAGCCGTCGAGCACGTCGCGGATGGCCGTGCCTTCGGGCGACAGTTGCAGGTCTTCCATCGTCACCAGCTCGGTCACCGAGAAGCAGTCGTGCACGTCGACCAGCGACACCTGCTCGCGCGGCTTGGTGATGCCGGCCTCCTTGTAGGCACGCGCCGCGGCGACGCGGGTGGTGGCGAAGTAGGAGCCGTCCCACTGGTCGAACTGCACCTCCTCGCCGTTGGACACGGCCACCTGCAGCGCCTTCACCGCCACCAGGTCCTTCTTGCCCAGGCCGCGCGCGATGTCCGGCGTGGTGACGATGGCGCAGGCGCTGCCGTCCGACACACCGCAGCAGTCGTAAAGGCCCAGCGGCTCGGCGATCATGCTGGCGTTCATCACGTCGTCCATCGTGATCGGGTTGCGCAGGTGGGCCTTGGGGTTCTTGCCGGCGTTGGCATGGCTCTTCACCGAGATGTGGGCCATCGCGCGCTTCAGGTCGCCCTTGTCGGCGCCGTGCTTGGCGCGGTAGGCGGCGGCCAGCTGGGCGAAGGAGCCCGGCGCCGACAGGTTGGGCCAGAACAGGTCGTTAAGCGCACCGCGGCCGCGCTGGGGCAGGCCGCCGTAGCCGGTGTCCTTGAGCTTCTCGACGCCCAGCGCCAGCGCGATGTCGGCCGCGCCCGAGGCCACGGCATAGACCGCACCGCGCAGCGCCTCGGTGCCGGTGGCGCAGTAGTTCTCCACCCTTGTGACCGGGATGTAGGGCAGCCGCAAGGTCATCGCCAGCGGCACCGCTGACTTGCCCAGGTGCTGCTCTTCGATCGCCGTGCCCAGCCAGGCAGCCTCGATCTGCTTGCGCTCGATGCCGGCGTCGGCCAGCGCCTCCTCGAAGGCCTCGACCATCAGGTCCTGCGCGTTGCAGTCCCAGCGCTCGCCAAACTTCGAGCAGCCCATGCCGAGAATGACGACCTTGTCCTTGATACCAGTTGCCATGATGGTTCTCCTTCAGTGCTTGCTGGCCCGCAGGCCTATGGGGTTTGGCGGGTCGGGTGGCCCATGTGGTCCGACGCAGCCCGAAACCTGACCCTGTGGCGCGCCCGCGCAGCCACTTCGCGAGCATGACACATGCTCTCGTCTTGTCCTTACTGGTGCTGGAGTGCTAGTCACCCCGGGCTCCCTGATCCAGCCGCCGCAAGGCCCCGTCCGCCTCCTGCACCAGGTCGCGCACGATCTGGGCGGCGGGCTTGATGTCGTTCACCAGTTCGCAGGATTCCCCGGCGTAAAGCGCCATGTGCTCCAGATCGGCAGTAACACCGGGCTCGGGGATGTAGGCGGAGTACCTCGGGATATTCACTTCCGCCCCGCCACTGGTCATCGACCCGATGACATCCCCTTCGCCCGGACGCTGGCCGCTCGCTGGACGGCCTGAGAATTCCCATCGATCGAGAGCGTCGTTGCGCAGCACCCGATGTGGCGCCGCGGGATAGCCAACATCGAACAGCTCGGTCAACACCGTGTCCTGGGC
>JAGTRL010000057.1 GCA_018261815.1 Pseudomonadota bacterium | reverse complement strand
GCCGCCGTCCACTCTGCCACGACGAAGGCACCGGGGGTGACACGCAGTGTTTCTTCGGCGCGATTTGCGGCAGTGGGCCGATTACTACGCTCATACCTCATCGTCGCGGCCGATCTATGGGGATACCCCACACACCCACTCCGCGCGATCGCGCGATCTTCTCCAGCGCCGCGTACTCGAACGGCGCATCCGGAAGCGCCAAGGCCCACCCGCTTTGCAGCATGAAAGCGGCCAAGTCCTCGCCACGGGCAGTGCAGAACCCCGTGACGCTACCGTCGGAATTTCTTGTCTGCACCTTGCAGCGGACGAACTCGGCGCCGATCTTGAAGTCGAGTGCCAGCGATGCCCGGCTTCCGCACTGCAGGGGTCGCGTGAACTCGTAGCACGTCCGGCCGGTGGGCGGAATGTAGACGGCATAGAGGCGGACGAGCTCGCCGCTGATTCTCATCGTCCCGTCGTCTTGCACGAAGGCGTAGCTAGACAGCTCATACTCGGCGATCGTGGAAAGCGGGGATGCCAGAGCGATAAGTGTGGCCGCCAAGCGCGCTCGGTGTTTGCCGTCGTTCATCCAATGATTCCAAAGAGTCACTCTGGCATCATTAGGCGCCGGATTCGTTCCCCGGCCGCATTGCAGGCGCATCTCCACCGCGCGGACCGGGTTGTCGAAGAAGCGCAGACGGCCGTGCGGCCAGCGCGTCGATGTCGCCGGACGGCATCCTTAACGGCAACGGCTGGAAGCCGAAGGGGATGCACTGGCGCACCTTCGAGCGGCTACAGGCTAGCCACGATGCCGACGTCAACGCGGCGCTGGCCTGCATGTGAAGGCTGGACACTGCCGCAGCATCGATCGCGTCGCTGGCAGCGCGAAGGTATCTTGGAGCCTGGCCAGGGTGGTGGCTGGGCCTGGACCGATGCCGACACCGGCAAGCAAACGGCCAGCATCGGCTACAGCACCGAGCCCGGCGCCGTGGTGCTGAACTACACGATGAACGACAAGCCGATGCGCCGGCGGTTGCCGATCCTGACCACGCCTTGCCACTTCGGCGGGGAGCGTCAATGGTTTGCCTGTCCACATTGCGCGCGCCGCGGGCGACCAGCGGCAAGGTGATCATGCCGCCACCGGTGACCGACGAACCCGACCTGTTTCAGCTCGCCCTCCTGGCTGCACCCGCTGGAGGGCGCCCGTTCGAGTGCCTACCGATGGGGGACCAATTTCGGGGGTGCCCACGGGCCCCGCTTCGCCGGGCTTTCTTGTGGCCTGCGCCGTAAGCCCACAAGCACTGGGCGCCCCTTGTCTGCGGAATATTCCCGCGCGCATCCCTCGAACGCGGGGTCGCAGCTAGAGGGCGACTGAGTGACGATGACGCTACCGAATCAATAGGGACTGGGAGTAGGTGATGGCGTACATGCTGCTTCATGCACTGGTCCCGCTGATCGTAGTGGTCGGCATTGCCGTCGTTTTTGATCGATGGAATTCGGGTAGTGGTGGAATGCGTCGTAGCTACTGGCCGAATCGCAGGAAATGGCTTCGGCTGTGACAGGTCAGCGCGTCCGCGAATACGCCTCGATCTCGCACTCGTACTTGGTTGAGCAGGTGGCTCCACGTACTGGCTCTGGGGTCCCGCACGCAACGAGCAGGCAGGCCAGCATGGCGGCGATGACGTAGCGCATTCAGACTTCTCCCATTCGGCTGCACCTGATGGTGGCACCCCAATGGGGTGCCCACCTATGGGGGACTACTTCCGGCGGATATGGCGGCATCGGGCCACTAGGCCCGCTTCGGCGGCCTTCTTCATGGTTGGCGCTACACTCCGCACAACGCGGTAGCAGGGCGAAGGGAAGGGCGGCAAAGGGTAGGGGGTGCTTTTGGGGGAACGCTGAAAAATCGGCCCGCAGACCCGTACCAGTGCTAGCGCTACTACGGACACCCTCTCCGCCAGTACAACGGCAAACACGGGCCTTCGCGGCCCGTGTTGCATTGGTGCAGGACATGGCGCTATGGGACTGGTCTATTCCACCGAAGGCGGGCGCATGTGCCCGCATTGCCGGCACGCTTTGGCGTCATGCATCTGCAAGGCCGCGCCCAAGCCAGCTCCTGGCGATGGCATCGTGCGCGTCAGCCGCGAAACCAAGGGCCGCGGCGGCAAGGCGGTGACGCTCGTGCGTGGCCTGCCGCTGGACGATGCGGCGATGGCCGCTCTGGGTAAACGGCTGCGCACGGCCTGCGGCGCCGGCGGGACCGTGAAGGACGGCGTGATCGAGGTGCAGGGCGACCACGCCGAGCGCCTGGTGCCGCTGCTGCAGGCCGAAGGCTGGCGCGTCAAGCGCGCCGGCGGATAGCCGCTACGCCAGCACGAAGCCCTCGTAGCCCTTGCGCGCCACCTCCGCGCAATGGTCGGCGTAGCGCGGAAAGCCGTCGGCCAGCGGCATGAACATGCGCGGCTTGCCCGGGATGTTGGCACCCAGGTACCAGGAGTTGCAGCTCAGGAAGACGGTGCGTCGCGCGGCGGCGTTGACATGCTCGGCCCAGCCTGCCTCGGCCTGCTCGCTGGCTTCGATGGTCGACAGACCCTTGGCATGCAGATGCGCGATGCAGTCGGCGATCCAGTCCACATGCTGCTCGATGGCGACGATGACGTTGGTGAAGGCCGAGGTGCTGCCCGGCCCGGCGATGTTGAACAGGTTGGGGAAGCCGGCGATGCCCAGCCCCAGGTAGTTCAGCGGGCCGGCATGCCACTTGTCCTGGATGCTCAGCCCGCCGCGGCCACGCAGGTCCAGCCTCAGCATCGTTCCCGTCATCGCATCGAAACCTGTGGCCAGCACCAGCGCGTCGAAGCCGTAGTGTTGCCCGCCGGTGACCAGACCCTGCGCGTCGATGCGCTCGATGGGTTGCGTGCTCACGTCCACCAGCTGCACGTTCGGCCGGTTGAAGGTCTCGTAGTAGCCGCTGTCCACGCACAGGCGCTTGCAGCCGATGGTGTGCGTGGGCGACAGCAGCGCGGCGGTGTTCGGGTCCTGCACGGTGGCGCGGATCTTGCCGCGCACGAACTCGGCCAGCAGCGCGTTCGAAGCCAGGTTCGTCAGCAGGTCGTTGAAGGCGCCCAGGATGGCGAAGCCGCCCACCTGCCAGCGTTCCTCGAAGCGGGCATCGCGCTCCGCCGCCGGCACCGCCAGCGCCGACATCGGGTTCGGCGGCAGCAGCGAACCGAAGCCGCCATGCATGCGCCGGTTGCGCGCACGGAAACCTGCGTAGTCGGCCTTGACGCGCGCTTCGAGCTCCGCGTCCAGCGGGCCGTTGCGTGCCGGCGCGGCATAGGCCGCGGTGCGCTGGAACACCGTCAACTCGCGCGCTTGCTGCGCAATCAACGGGATGGCCTGCACGGCAGACGAGCCGGTGCCGACGATGCCCACGCGCTGTCCGCTGAAGTCGACCGCTTCGTGCGGCCAGTCGGCGGTGTGGTACACCGGCCCGGTAAAGTCCTTCAGGCCGGCAAAGTCGGGCCGATTCGGTGCTGACAACGGGCCGCTGGCCATGACCAGGAAGCGTGCGCTGAAGCTTTCGCCGCCCTCGGCGTGCACCGTCCAGCGCTGCGCAGACTCGTCGAAGGCGGCACCGGCCATGCACGTGGAAAACCGGATGCCATCGCGCAGGCCGAAGCGGTCGGCCACGTGGTTGGCGTAGCGCAGCAGATCCGGCTGCGGCGCGTAGCGCTCGCTCCACTTCCATTCCTGCTGCAGCGCCTCGTCGAAGGAGTACGAATACTCCAGGCTCTGGATGTCCACCCGCGCGCCGGGGTAGCGGTTGTGGTACCAAGTGCCGCCGACGCTGGGCGAGGCTTCGAGCACCTGTGCCTCGAGCCCCATGCGCCGCGCCCTGTGCAGCATGTACAGGCCGGCAAAGCCGGCGCCCACGATCAGCAGGTCCACCGCCCGGGTGGCTGCGCGCGGCTTCATGCGTAAACCTGCATCAGTGGGGTCATGGCCTGCAGCATAGCTGCAGCCGGAAGGTGCGCTCAGGCCATGGCGCCTGGCATGCGGTAGCGCGCCACTTCCTGTGCCAGGCTGTGCGCCAGCTCGCGCATGTCGCTGGCGGCATCGGCTGTGCGCTCGACCAGCGCGGCGTTGTCCTGTGTCACGCGGTCCAGCTTGGCCACGGCATGGCCCACTTGGCCGATGCCCTGGCTCTGCTCGCGCGTGCCCGCAGCCACCTCGCCGAGCAGCTCGCTGACGCGCTGCGATGCGGCGACGATCTCCTGCATCGCCGCGCCGGCCTTGTGCACCACCACCGTGCCGGCCTGCACCTGCCTAACGCTGCCGCCGATCAGCGCCTTGATCTCCTTGGCCGCAGCGGCGCTGCGCTGCGCCAGCATGCGCACCTCGTTGGCCACCACCGCGAAGCCGCGGCCCTGCTCGCCGGCACGCGCCGCCTCGACGGCAGCATTCAGCGCCAGGATGTTGGTCTGGAAGGCGATGCCGTCGATGGTGCCGATGATCTCGCCGATGCGCGCCGACGCGGCGCTGATGCCCTGCATCGTGTCCACCATTTCGTGCATGACGCGGCCGCCGTCCTCGGCAATCCCGGCGTTGTGCCGGGCGACGAGAGCCGCTTCTTTGGTGTTCGAGGCGCCGCTGTTCACCTTGGCGGCGATCTGCGCCATCGACGCCGTCGACTGCTTCAGCGCCGCGGCTGCGTTCTCGGTGCGTGTGGACAGCTCGGCCGCGCCGGCGGCCATTTCGTCGCTGGCCAGCACGATGCCGTCGCTGGAACGGCGCACGTTCTGCACCATGCCGCGCAGCGAGGCCTGCATGCGGCTCAGCTCCAGCATCAGCTGCGCGCTCT
Organism: Pseudomonadota bacterium; assembly: GCA_018261815.1. GTDB lineage: Bacteria > Pseudomonadota > Gammaproteobacteria > Burkholderiales > Burkholderiaceae_C > Rubrivivax. Next base: position 12,959 of record JAGTRL010000057.1, on the reverse strand, counting down.
CGTCCTTGCCCCAGGGCCGCGGCGAGGTCGTCAAGTCGCCGTCGCTCATTGCACGCAGGTGGCGCCGAGTCTCGCGCAGCCCGCCGTCCATGACGCGATAGAAGCTCAGAAACAGATATGCGGACAGCAGCATGGCCAGCGCCACCACGCCACCGGCCGACGCCAGTTGTCGCGTCATCCCGTCATCCAGGTCGCTTGTGGCCACGGCCGAACCGATGACCCAATCCCAGGGATCGAAGCGCTGTGCATAGGACAGCGCTTCGTCGCGGCTGGCGCTGCCGGTGTACGGCCGGTGGGTGAAGAAGCCTGTGCCGTCGCGGCGCAGCTCGGCAGCGATCGCAGCAGAGAGTGACGGGCCGCGCGCCGCGACGGCCCCGGCAGCCGTCGGGCCCTGCGGCGTCTGCAGCCAGACGCTGCGGCCGCCGCTGCCCTGCAAGCTCGCCAGAACCCGGCGCCCGAGCTGTTGCGCCTGCTCCTGCGTCAGGCCGCCAGGCTGCTGCTGCCCATGCGCCCAGACCACCACAGCGTGCGCCAGTTCGACCTGCTGCCGCGTGGCATCCATGCGCGCAGCCAGTGCTTGTTCGGATTGCATCTTCAGCAGCCACCCCAACAGGCCCAGCATCGGCAGCATGAAGGCCAGCGAGATGATCACCGCCTTGGCCGTGAAGCCGAGCTTGCGGAACAGGCGCACGCCCGGTGCCCAGAGGCCATGGTGTGCGAAGAAGCCGACGCGCGGCCTGTTTTGCAGCGGCGTTGCGGCCGGCCCGTTGTCGCGGGCGGGCAGGGCGGTCGGCAGGACAGCGGACATCGGCGGGCTTCCGGGTGGACTTGTGCTCTTGTTCTTGTGCAAGGGCTGCGCCCTTGCCATGCCGAGTGCAGACTCGACAGATCCAGGGCCTGAGCGGATTTCGGCCGAAACCCCTCCGGCTTGAGCCGAGGCGGCCGTTCGGCGGCTCAGGATCGGCCGTGGGCCGCCTCGCCCAGCCGCGACCGCAGCCCCGATTGGCGCTCGGTGCGCGCCGCCACGGCGGCGGCCAGCAGCGGAGCCGCGGCGGCCAGCGTCACCCGCTGCCGGGCGCGCGTCAGCGCGGTGTAGAGCAGTTCGCGCGTCAGCACACGGCTGCGCTGCGCCGGCAGCAGCAGCAACAGTGCGTCGAATTCCGAGCCCTGGGCCTTGTGCACCGTCATCGCGAAGGCCGTTTCGTGGGCCGGCAATCGCAGCGCCGGCAGCGCGCGGAAGCCGCCCGAGGCTGACGCAAAGTGCACCAGCGGCTCGCCCTGCGCGCCGGGCAGCATGATGCCGATGTCACCGTTGAAGAGCTTCAGCAGCGGGTCATTGCGCAGCACCATCACCGGCCGGCCGGGGTACCAGGGCGAGACCGCGGGCGCGCCGCGCAGGCCTTGCGCTTGCTCAGACAGCCACTGGTTGATCGCGAGCACGCCGCGCGGACCCTCGCGCAGCGCGCACAGCACGCGAAAGCGCTCGAAGGCCCGGCTGATCGCCGCCACGTCGCCGGCATCGCGCTGCAGCGCGTCGAAGTAGGGCGCGAAACCGTCGCGCAGGCATTGCAGCGTGGCGTCCGATGGCACAGGGCCGGCGTCGTCGAGCCATTGCACCGAGCCATCGGCCGGGTGCTGCAGTTGTTCGAGCAGCGCATCGGCCCGGCCCTGGCGGATGTGCTCGGCCGCGCGGGCGATGCCCGAGTCGGCGCCGAAGCGGAAGTTGCGCGACAGCCAGACCACGGTGTCGCGCAACGCGCCGGCTTCGGCCGGCGCAGCCGGCACGATGGCCGCGGCCGGCACGCCACACAGCGCGGCCAGGGCATCGGTGCAGTCGCCGCCCAGGCTCGGATCGGCGCTGATCTCGGCGAAGACCGCACCCGATTCCACCGCCGCCAGCTGATCCTTGTCGCCCAGCAGCACCAGCCGGGCCGTGTCGGGCACGGCCTCCAGCAACCGGGTCGCCAGCGCCAGGTCCAGCATCGAGGCCTCGTCCACCACCAGCAGGTCGATGGGCAGCGGGTGGTCGGCACCGTGACGGAAGCCGCCGGGATGTGCGCCGAGCAATCGGTGCACGGTCGAGGCCTCGGTCGGCAGCCGCTCGCGCAGCGCCGGGGGCAGGTGGGCGGCACGCTGCCGCAGTGCCTCGCTCAGGCGCGCCGCGGCCTTGCCGGTGGGCGCGGCCAGCGCGATTCGGGCGTCGGGCTGCTGCGCCAGCAGGCAGGCCAGCAGGTTGACCACCGTGGTCGTCTTGCCGGTGCCCGGCCCGCCGCTGACCACCACCAGCCGCCGCCGCAGCGCCAGCGCCGCGGCCAGCGTCTGCCAGTCGACGCCGCCGTCGCCGCGGCCGAAGAGCGCGTCGAGCTGCTGCCGCGCCGCGGGCTGCACCTCGGCCGGCGGCGCCGACGCGGCGCGCATCAGCCGCCGCGCGAGCCGGCGCTCCAGGTCGAAGTAGCGGTGCAGGTACAGGCGCCCTTGAGCGTCCAGGATCATCGGCCGGGGCTCGGGCTCGATGGGGGTGCCGACCACGCCGCTCGCCAGCAGCTGGCGCCGCAGCGTGGCGTCGTCGCCTTCGCGCAGCTCCTGCAGCGGCAGGCAGACATGACCGTTGGCCGTGGCCAGGCTCAAGGCCAGCGCGGCCTGGCGGGCCGCTTGCATGGAGGCGTCGTCCGCGCCGCGGCGCTGCGCCCAGGCCGCGACAAATGATGCGAAGCCCTCGGCCAGGGCCTGCTGTGCGTCGTCGTTCATGCGCGCACCCCCGCGCCATCGAACAGCGCCGACAGCTCGTCCAGCAGCTGCAGCGTGGGCCGCTGCGCATGCACGCCGGCGGCACTACCGTCGGCCAGCGTCCAGCCCGGCCGCACGCCGCGCACGAACAGGTACAGCACGCCGCCGAAATGCTCGTCGAAGCGGTAGCCCGGCAGGCGCTGGCCCAGGTGGCGGTGCAGCGCCAGCGCGTACAGCAAGGCCTGCAGGTGGTAGCCCTGCTGCACCATCGTGCGTTCGAGCGCGGCACTTGCATAGTCCTGCGGCGCATCGCCCAGGTGGTTGCTCTTCCAATCGAGCAGGTAGTAGCGCCCAGCGTGTTCGAACACCAGGTCGATGAAGCCGCGCAGGTAGCCGTCGAGCGTGCCGAACTTCAGCGCCGGCACGGCCTGGCCGGCGCCGCGCAGCACGCGCAGCAGCGCAGCCGCGTCCAGGTGGCGCGACGGCAGGTGGAATTCCAGCTCGACCAGCTTGCGCGAGGCCGGCACCTCGGCCAGCCGCATGCCGCCCGGCAGCGGCGTGTGCATCACGTCGTGCAGCATGCGCAGCAGCATGCGCGGCCACAGCGTGCGCTCGGCGTCGCTCGGCAGGGCCGGCGCAAAGCGGTGCAGCGTGGCCGCGACGGCCGCGCTCCAGCCGCCGGCATCGCCGAAGTCGATGCGCTCGAACACGTCGTGCAGGCATTCGCCGGCCACCGCACCGCGCGGAAAACGCAGGATGTCGTCGGCATCCACCGGCTGCTCGGCAAAGGTCTCGGCCGGGGCCGGCGCGCGCTGGTCATGGTCCACTGCCGCGCCTTCGTGGCGCGCGCCATGGGCCAGGCTGCTGTAGCTGCCGATCCACCACGGCGTGGGCGGCGGCCGGTCCAGGCGCAGTGCGGACAGCCGTTCGGCTGCTGCCGGCGGCGTGGTCAGCGCAACGCCATCCCGTGGCAGCGGTGACAGCGCCACCTGAGGCGCATGCGCCTGGGCCAGCGCGGCCCAGGCGGCATCGATCTGCTCGGGCGTGAGCTTGTTCTGCAACCACTGCCGCGGGCTCAGGTCGCCGCCGGCCACCAGCCAGTTGAGCCGGGCGCGGCAGCTCGAGGTCGAGCTGAGCGTGCTGCCGTTGCGGCTCAGGTACGGGCCTACCACCAGCGTGCAGCGGTGCACCGCGCGCGTCAGCGCCACATAGATCAGGCGCATCGTCTCGGCGGCAGCCTCCAGCGACTGCTGTTCCTTCACCTGCTTGAGCTGCTCCTTGTCCAGCTCGCGCAGGTCGACCACGGCTTCGCCGTCGAGCTGGTACTCCAGGCCTTCGCCGCGGCTGTCACCGCGCTGCTGGCCGTCCCACAGCAGCGGGCAGAAGACCAGCGGGTACTCCAGCCCCTTGGACTTGTGGATCGTCACCACCTGCACCAGGTTGCGGTCCGATTCCAGGCGCAGCTGCGTCGCATCGTCGCGGCGTTGATCGCTGCGCTGCCGGCGCAGCCAGCGCAGCAGCGCCTCGGGTCCCGCATGGCTGGCCGCGGCCTCGTGCAGCAGCTCGGCCAGGTGCATCAGGTTGGTCAGACGGCGTTCGCCGTCGGGGCGGCGCAGCAGTCGGCCGGCCACCTCTTCGGCGCGCATCCATTCGCGCAGCATGCGGCCGATGCCGCGCGTCAGCCACAGCTCGCGGTAGCCGGCAAAGCGCGCCATGCAGTCGAGCAGGCCGGCCTCGTCGGCCGCCAGTGCCTGCAGCGCCGCGGCGTCCCGGCCCATCGCCTCGGTGGCCAGCGCGGCGCGCAGCAGCGGCTCGCGCTGCGGCTCCAGCATGGCCGCCAGCAGCCGCTCCAGGTCGGCCGCGTCGGCACTGTCGAAGACACTGGCCTGCGACATCTCCACGCTGCCCACGCCCACCGCCGCCAGTGCACGCCGCATCGCCGTGCCTTGTGCATGGCTGCGCACCAGCACCGCCATGTCGCCGGCCGCCAGCGGCCGGTCCCCCAGCCGCACCTGGCCGTCGCTTGCGGCGGACAGCAGCCGCGCGATCTCGCCGGCGCACGCAGCCTGAGCCAGTTGCATGGCCTCGGCGCGCTGCAGCGGCTGGCCTTCGGCATCGCGCGGCAGCTGCCACAACTGCAGCGCGGCACGCGCCGGCTGCGCGGCTTCGTGCAGCGGCTGTCGCGGCTTGGCCCCGAAGTGCACCGGTTGGTAGTGCAGGCCCTCGAGCATGAAGGCCTGCGGGTTGCGGCCGAACAGGCCGTTCAGCGCCGCAATAAGCGCTTCGCTGGAGCGCTGGTTCTGGTCCAGCGTGTAGTCGGATTGCGCGTCGGCGCGGGCGCGAAGGTAGGTGTGCAGGTCGGCATGGCGGAAGCTGTAGATCGCCTGCTTCGGGTCGCCCACCAGGAACAACGGCGCAGCGCTGCCGCGGTAGATGCCATCGAAGATGGCGTACTGCAGCGGGTCGGTGTCCTGGAACTCGTCGACCAGTGCGGCGGCAAAACGCCGGCGCAGCGCTGCAGCCAAGGCCGTGCCGTCGGGCGCGACCAGCCGGTGGCGCAGGTCGAGCAGCATGTCGTCGAAGCCTTGCACGCGCTGCTCGCGCTTGGCCTGGCGCAGCGCGTGCGGCCCGTGCTCGACCAGCTCGCGCAGCAGCTGCAGGCGCTGCAGCGACAGCGCCTGAGCGCGCTCGTTGCAGGCGTCGATCAGCTGCTGCGCGACCTGGAAGAACGCATGCTCCGGCACGGGCGCCGCGTTCTTCTTGGCGCGCAGGCGGTCGTGGCCCAGCAGGTCGAGCTTGGCCTGCGGGTCGAGCCGGTCCGGCGCGAGCGGCGCGGCCAGCAGCGCGGCCCACGAGCCCAGCGCCGTGTCCACCGCCTTGGCAGAGTGGGTGTTCTGGTTCAGCCGCGGCTGAGCCTCGCGCACGATGCCGACGATGGCCTCGCGCTGCGTCTGCCAGAGCTGGCGCGCGGCAGCGAAGGCGGTATCGCGCTCTGCGGTGTCGGGCACGGCAATGGGCGCATCCAGGGTGTCGGGCCACAGCCAGCGCGACAGCGGCTTGCCCAGGCGCCGCTGCAGCACGGCGTCCAGTCGCTGCGGCGTGTCCTGCCGGTCGAGCAGGTGCTGCGCCAGCGCTGGAGACAACCCGTCCCCCGCGATGCGGCGGCGCCAGAAGTCGTGCACCACCTGCATGCGCAGTTCGCTGTCGTCGGCCAGCAGCGTCTGCTGCAGCGGCATGCCGGTGCTGAACGGTGCTTCGGCCAGTGCACGCTGGCAAAAGCCGTGGATGGTCAGGATCGAAGCCTCGTCGAAGCTCTGCAGCGCCAGGTCCAGGCGCGGCACCATGTCCTCATTGCGCTGGCCGTGCTGCTCGCGCAGGTTCTCCAACAGCGTATCGACGAAGAGGTCGGCCTGCTGCGGACCCTGGCCACGCAGCCGCGCCAGCGTGTCGGCAATGCGTGTGCGGATGCGCTCGCGCAGCTCGGCGGTGGCGGCGTTGGTGAAGGTGACCACCAGGATGTCGGACACGGGCAGCCCACGTTCCAGCAGCAGCCGCAGGACCAGCCCGCACAGCGTCCAGGTCTTGCCGGTGCCGGCCGAGGCCTCGATCAGCCGCGTTCCCTGCAACGGGCAGCCGAAGACGTCGAAGGTCGACGGATTGGGCTTCATTCGCGTTCGTCCTGCAGCACGGCCTGCAGCGGCTCGTAGACGGCGTGGGCCAGCGCTTCGAAGGGCTCGTCCAGCGCGTCGTCGACGCCGCGCAGCGCCAGCTGGTAGGCCGGGTCGTCGCCTTCTGCCCAGCTGTGCGACGACTGCCAGGCGGCACGCGCCGCGCCGTAGCCACCTTGCTGGAACGCCCAGGACGTGCGTGGGTAGAAGCGAAGCGGTTCGCTCAGGCCGCGGCCGTACAGCGCCAGCAGCTGCTGCAGCTGCGCGGCGGCATCGTCGCACGCTGCCAGGCTGAACTCGCCGTCCGACGACAGCCAGCGTGTGCGTGCCGCCACGCCGTCGGGCCGCGCCGCGCACAGCGCCAGATGCTGCAGCCACGCGGCCATGCGGTCGCCGGCACGGGTGGGTGCATAGCGCCAGCGCAGCAGGCCCGAAGGGCGCAGGTCGGCAAAGTACCATTGCAGCTGCCACGGCTCGCCGTCCAGCATGAACTGCAGGCTGTGCGTCTGCGGCGGCAGCGGGGGTTCGGCCAGCGCCTCGCGCAGCGTGTCGGCGAAGGCCTGCAGCGACTGCAGCTCGCGCTGCAACTGCGCTTCGCCGAGTGTGCCCTCGGGCAGCTCGGTGCCGGCGCGGGCCAGTGCCGGCAGCGCCTCGGCCGGCGTGCCCTGCAACAGCAGCGGCAGCAAGCGATCGGCCAGTGCGCTGCGGCTGCGCGCATCGGGCAGGAAGGGCTCGTCGTCGAGCAGTTCGGCTTCGTCGCGTGCCAGCTCGATGCCCAGGCGGCGGCGCAGCAAGGCGCGGCAGGGGTTGCGGAAGAACTCCTGCAGCTGCGCCAGCGACACCTGCCGCCATTCGGGACCGGGTGTCGCCAAGGCGGCGCGGAAGAAGGGCTGGCGTGGCGCTGCGCCAGCATCTTCTTCGCCCTCATCGTCGTCTTCAGCGGCTGCGGCGGGTGCCTGCGGCGGCGCTGACTGCGCCTGCAGGCTGCCTCGCAGCGCCTCGGCCAGCTCGCGGTCGTAGCTGCGCAGCCGCGCATCGCCGCTGGCGTCGAAGGACTGCAGCGCAAACGGCTGCAGCGGGTGCTCGACCACCAGGTGCGCGCGGGCAGCGGCCAGCGACACGGCCGATGCGGGGTCGGCAGCGATGGCCGGTACCAGCAGGTCGAGCAGCTCGGCCACCAGCACCGACGGCGGCAGGGTTGTGTTGTCGCGCACGCTGCGGCCGGTGTGGCTCAGGTACAGGCTGTGGCGTGCGCTGAGCAGCAGGTCGAGCATCAGGCTGCGGTCGTCGTCGCGGCGTTTGCGGTCGCCGCGCCGCGGCTGCCGTGCCATCAGGTCGAACTCCAGAGGCCGGCCAGTACCGGGAAAGGCACCGTCGTTCAGGCCGATGGCGCAGACCACCGCGAAGGGCAGGCTGCGCAGGCTGCTCATCGACGCGAAGTTGATGCTGCCGCCGGCCGCACCGCCGCGCGCCGGGTCGTCCAGCCGGGCTTGCAGCGCGGCGCGCACCACCGCCAGCGGCAGCGGCTCGGCGACCCCGCCGCCGAGCATGTCATCGACCAGCTGGTGCAGCGTCTGGCGCAGCTCGCGCAGGTCGTCCAGCGAGGCGTCGTCCGCTTCGAGGAACTCGTCGAGCAGGGCCGACAGCAGCGCGGCCCAGGCTTCGGGCGGCCGCGCCTGCTGCAGATCGGCATGCGCGCGCTGCAGCGCCAGCGCAAAGCGCCACAGCGCGCCCAGTGCCAGCGCGCGCGAGCCTTCGGCGTTGCCGGCGCCAAGCAGGCCGTCGAAGGCCGCGTCCTGCTGCTCGGGCAGCGCATAGCCGAGGAACAGCCGCTGCAGCGCGTCGGCCAGCGTGTGCCGCGGCGTGGCCGGCAGCTCGAAGCTGGCGCGATGCGGCGCATCCAGCGCCCAATGGAAACCGGCATCGAGCAGCCAGGCATGCACCTGGGCCAGCGCCTGCTCGTCCAGGCCGAAGCGGCGTGCAACCAGGCCTTGCTGCAGCAGTGCGAACAGCTCGGTGGCGGTGCAGCGCGAACTGGCCAGCGCCAGCAACTGCAGCAGGCAACGCGCCGGTGCATTGACGCGGCTGCGTGCGCCGCCACACAGCGTGTAGGGCAGGGCCCGCTCCTTCGGCGCGGTGCCGAAGATCGCGTCGATCAGCGGTGCGGTCGCGTCCAGGTCGGGCGTGACCACCAGCACGTCGCCGGGGCGCAGCCGGGGGTCGGCGGCGAACAGGCCGAGCAGGTGGTCCTGCAGAACCTCCAGTTCGCGGCTCAGCGAATGGCACACATGCAGCTCGATGCTGCGGTCGTGCGGCGCCAGTGGCACCGAGCCGGGCTCGATCTGGCGCAACTCCAGCAGCGCGTTCTGCAGCCGCTCCAGCAGGCTGTCCCCCGCGGCCGGCGCGAAGTCGGCATCGTCGGTGGCGCCCTCGCCGCAGAGGTCGACCAGCGATTCGACATGCGCCTGCGTCTGCTTGCCCCAGGCGGCGAGCAGGCGGTTGCCTTCCTCGACCGCCTGGGCGCGGCCGCGCGCGGCCAGGTGGCTGAGGCGGCGGCGGTCGACCAGATCGAACCAGTATTCCTGGCACGGGTTCAGCACGTACAGCTGCACGTCGACCCAGCGCGCCAGCTGGTGCAGCAGCCGCATGTGCTGCGGCGCCACGGTCGGCAGCGCGAACACATGCACCGTCTGCGGCAGCCCGGCGCGGCGAGCCAGCGCCTGGCCACCGCGCTGCAGCGCAGCCACGAAGGCGTCGGCCGGGTGGCGCGCGCGCGGACCCAGCTCGGTCTCGATGCGCCGCCACAGCGCGGCCTGCCAGGCTTCGTCGTCCGGCGCGGCGGCATCCGGCAGCACGCGCTGGCCCTCGCGCCAGGCCTGCAGCCAGTCGCTGCGGTAGGTCACGTACTGCTCCAGCAGGCCGGCCACCTGGCAGGCCAGTTCGAAGCGCATCAGCGCGTCGGCGCCGCGCAGGTAGGCGGCCAGCCGTGGGTGTGGTGCCACGAAGGCGGTATCGCCGAAGGCTGCATGCACGCGCCAGCTCAGGCGGGCCGCGGCATAGGGTGAGTCCGCGCCGACGCCGTCGACGACACGCGCGATCTGCTGCCACAGCCATTGCGCCAGGAAGTCGAAGCGCAGGTTGGCGCAGATGCCGCGCTCATCGGCGACGGCCAGGCTCAGGTGACGGCGCAGCGCCGCGCTGGGCACGATCACCTGCTGCGGCGTGAACGGATCCTCGGGCATGGTCGCGTCCAGGCGCCGCAGCAGCGCGGTGCGCAGCCGCTCGAGCCGGTTGGAGAAGTGGATGTGCAGCATGGGGGTGCGGACGGGCCAGTCTATGCGCCCTGCTGCCGGCGCCGCAGGCGCGCCAGATGAGCCTGTGCCCGGCGATGGTTCACACTACTTTACGCAGGCTGCACTTGCCGAACACGCGCCGGGAGCAACATCATCCCCATCGCAACGTACCCTGAAAGGGCACACCATGAAGATCCATTCCCACCCCGCACGTCTTTATCTCGCCGGCCTGAGCGTGGCCTTGGCCGGCGCCTTTGCCACCAGCGTCCAGGCCGCCCCTGGCGGCCCCGGCATGATGGGCCAGGGCGCGATGAAGGCCCAGGGCCCCATGGGAGGTCATGGCGGCCATGGCGGCCACGGTGGAATGGGCGGCGGCATGTTCGACGGCATGATGACGCGCATGCTCGATCGCGTGAACGCCACGCCGGAGCAGCGCACCCAGATCCAGCAGATCATGCAGAAGCAGGCCGACGGGATGAGCGCGCAGCGCGAAGCCGGCCGCGCCCTGCGCCAGCAGATGATGGCGCTGTTCGCCCAGCCGACGGTGGATGCCAGCGCGGTCGAGGCGCTGCGCCAGCAGCAACTGGCGATGCACGAGACGGCCAGCAAGCGCATGACGACGGCCATGCTCGAGATCAGCGGCGTGCTGACCCCCGAGCAGCGCAAGCAGATGGCCGACCACATGGCCCAGCGCGGCGAGATGATGCAGCGCCACCAGCGCGAGCGCCGCGGCATCGACGCGCCGAAGAGCTGAAAGGCCCCGCCCGCGACGCCTTGCATCGCCCATGACTCCCGGCCTGCCGACGGCAGGCCCTCACGCTCCGGCGCCGCAGGGCTGTCGGAGCCTTTTCGTGTGCCGCACCATGAACGAGCGACTGCTGCTGATCGACGACGACGCCCGCCTGAGCACGATGGTCGGCGACTACCTGCGCGGCCACGGCTTCGAGGTCGACTGTGCAGGCTCGCTGGGCGCCGGGCGAGAGCGGCTCAAGCACGACCACTACGACGCGCTGCTGCTCGACCTGATGCTACCCGACGGCGACGGCCTGGAGTTGACGCGCGAGCTGCGCGCCGACGCCCGGCTGCACCGCCTGCCGCTGCTGATGCTGACCGCGCGCGGCGAGCCGATGGACCGAATCGTCGGCCTGGAACTGGGCGCCGACGACTACCTGCCCAAGCCCTTCGAGCCGCGCGAACTGCTGGCCCGGGTGAAGGCGCTGCTGCGCCGCGCCCTGCCCGACGCCGGCCCGGGTGAGGTGCTGTCCTTCGGCCGGCTGGAGATCGACCTGGGCGCGCGCCAGGCGCGGCTGGACGGACAGGCCTGCGAGCTGACCAGCCACCAGTTCGAGCTGCTGGTGGTGCTGGCGCGAAGCCCCGGCCGCGTGCTGTCGCGCGATCGCATCATGGACGCGCTGAAGGGCCACCCGATGGATGCCTTCGACCGCAGCATCGACGTGCACATCTCGCGCATCCGCGCCGCCATCGAGGACGACCCGAAGGCGCCGCAGCGCGTGCTCACCGTGCGCGGCGCCGGCTACGTGTTCGCCAAGTCGCAGTAAGGCCAGGGCCTGAATGCGCTCGCTCTACCTGCGCATCTACCTGACGGTGCTGGTCGCGCTGGGGCTGTTCGCGCTGGTTTCCGGCTGGCTGGTGCAGCGCCATTTCGACCAGGAGCGCGAGCGCTTCGTCGCCAGCGCGCAGGAGCGGGCGGCGGCCTGGGGCGAGTTGCTGCAGCGCTCGCTGCCCGGCGCCGACGCGCCTGCGGCCGAGCAGGCCGCCGCGTTGAGCGACTGGTCGAACCGGCTGCGCCTGCCTTTGGCGCTGGACGACGGCAACGGTGTGCGCATCGGCGCATCCGAGACCTACCTGCGGCGCGAGCAGGACGACGTACCCGGACCGCGGCGCACACAAGCCGTGCGGCTGGAGGACGGGCGCACGCTGTGGATCATGCGGCCGCCGCTGCGCGCCGGCGCGCCCGGGCGTGCCGGAATGGACGCCGGCATGCATATGGGCGGCGGCATGCCGCCTGGAGCGCGGCCGCGGCCGCCCGAGGCACCGCCCCTGTCCTGGTGGCCGGGCCTCGGGGCTCCCGGAGGCCTGGGCATCGCCGCCTTGCTGCTGGTGCTGTTCGTGGCCATTGCCGCCGGCGCCTGGCCGGTGGTGCGCCGGCTGACGCACCGTCTCGAGGTACTGAAGCAAGGCGTCGAGGCCTTCGGCGCCGGCGCCTTGCACCATCGCGTGGCCGAAGACGGGCGCGACGAGGTGGCCGCGCTGGGCGCCAGCTTCAACCGCGCCGCGGCGCGCATCGAGGCACTGTTGCGTTCGCAGCAGAGCCTGCTCGCCAACGCCAGTCACGAACTGCGCTCCCCGCTGGCAAGGCTGAAGATGGCGGTATCGATGCTGGAGGATGCGCCGGCCGCGCAACGCGAGGGCCTGAGGCAGGAGATCCACACCAACATCGGCGAACTCGATGCGCTGGTCGAGGAGGTGCTGCTGGCCAGCCGCCTGGAGGCCGGTGCGGCGCTGCAGCGCAAGGACCCGGTCGAGTTGCTGGCGCTGGCGGCCGAGGAAGCGTCGCGCATCCAGGCCCGGGTCGAAGGCCAGACGGTGCAGGTGGCCGGCGACGAACGGCTGCTGCGCCGGGCACTGCGCAACCTGCTCGAAAACGCGCAGCGCTATGGCGTCGATGCGGTCAGCGTCCGCGTGCAGCGCAGTGCCGCGGGCGAGGCCGAAGTCCTGGTCTGCGACCGCGGCCCGGGCGTGCCCGAGGCCTACCGCGAGCGCATCTTCGAAGCCTTCTTCCGCCTGCCCGGCCATGCCGAGCGCGAAGGCGGTGTCGGCCTCGGCCTGGCGCTGGTGCGGCAGATCGCCGTGGCGCACGGTGGTAGCGTGCGCTGCGAGCCGCGCGACGGGGGCGGCAGCTGCTTCAGGCTCGGCCTGCCGGCAGCGTAAGCTTCGTCCCCTCGCAGCCATCGACCGTTCCCTGAATGAGCACTCGCACCCGCACTGCCGGCGCGTCCGGCAAAGTGATCGCCAAGACTGCACGCAAGACCCCGGCCGCCAAGGCCGGGCCGCGCCGCCGCACCAAGGCGGGCAAACCCTTCGAGCTGATCCTGCTGGGCGCCACCGGTTTCACCGGGCGCCAGGCGCTGCGGGCGGTGCTGACGCAACGCCCCGACGCGCGCCTTGCCGTGGCCGGGCGCGATGCGGCGCGGCTGCACTCGCTGCTGGCGCAGCTGGTGCCGCCGGGGGGCAGGGCGCCCGAGATCCT
>JAGTRL010000388.1 GCA_018261815.1 Pseudomonadota bacterium | reverse complement strand
TGCTACGCGAAGAGCGCGATCGGCGCTGAAGCAGGTGAGCACCTATGTCGACACCAGCGCCCTGGTCAAGCGCTACGTTCACGAACCCAGCTCGATGGCCTTCGACGACTTCGTTGCAGCCTCCGACGATGAGTTCGTGCTCAGCCCGCTGACCCTGGTCGAACTGCAGTCGGTGCTGATGCGTCGCCTGCGTCAGAACGACTTCGACCGCGCCTACCTGAAGCGGCTGCGCGGACTCTTCGACAACGATTTGCGCGCCGCGCTTTGGCTCGTGATGCCCTTCCCGGTCGATGCCTTCGCCGCGGCGACGCGGCTGATCGAGGAACTCGATGTCGCCCTGGCCACGCTGGACGCCTTGCATGTCGCGTCGGCCACGGCCCTGGGTTGCACGAATTTCGCCACCGCAGACCGCCAGCAGGCTCGCGCAGCCGAACGATGCGGCCTGACCATCCAAGATTTTTCGAGCTGAGACCACCATGCGAGAAGGCCCTGCCACCGTTGTCAAGCGCGCGGACTACGCTGAGCCGGCGTACTGGATCCGCAGCGTCGAGCTGAGCTTCGACCTCGACCCGGCGAAGACCATCGTCGGCAGCCGCATGCGCATCGAGCGCAACTCTGCCGGGCCCGGCGGGCCGCTGCAGTTGCACGGCGAAAGCCTGAACCTGCTGCGCGTGCTGGCCGACGGCGAGAGCGTGTCCTTCCGCGAGGAGGCCGGGCTGCTGGTCATCGACAACCCGCCGGTGGCCGACAGCTTCACGCTGGAGATCCGCAACACCTGCGCGCCGGAGAAGAACACCGAGCTCAGCGGCCTGTACACCAGCAGTGGCGGCTTCTACACGCAGTGCGAGGCCGAGGGCTTCCGCCGCATCACCTACTTCCTCGACCGGCCCGACGTGATGGCGGTCTACACCGTCACGCTGCGCGCCGACAAGGCCAAGTACCCGGTGCTGCTGAGCAACGGCAACCTGGTGGAACAAGGCGAGCTGGACCACGGCCGGCACTTTGCCAAGTGGCACGACCCCTTCCCCAAGCCCAGCTACCTGTTCGCACTGGTCGCCGCCGACCTGGTGGCGCGCGAGCAGAAGATTCGCACCCGCGCCGGGCGCGACCACCTGCTGCAGGTGTACGTGAAACGTGCCGACCTGGGCAAGACCGAGCATGCGATGAACTCGCTGATCGCCTCGGTGGTGTGGGACGAGGCGCGCTTCGGCTTAGCCCTGGACTTGGAACGCTTCATGATCGTTGCGGTCGAGGACTTCAACTTCGGCGCGATGGAGAACAAGGGCCTGAACCTGTTCAACACCAAGTTCGTGCTGGCCAGCGCCGACACCGCCACCGACGACGACTTCTTCGCCATCGAAAGCATCGTTGCCCACGAGTACTTCCACAACTGGACCGGCAACCGCATCACCTGCCGCGACTGGTTCCAGCTGTCGCTGAAGGAGGGCCTGACCGTCTTCCGCGACCAGGAATTCAGCATGGACATGGCCGGCGGCGCGTCGGCCCGCGCCGTCAAGCGCATCGAGGACGTGCTCAAGCTGCGCACCGTGCAGTTCCCCGAGGACGCCGGCAGCATGGCCCACCCGGTGCGGCCCGACCAGTACGTGGCCATCAACAACTTCTACACGCCCACGGTCTACGAGAAGGGTGCCGAGGTGGTGCGCATGATGCACACGCTGGTCGGCCGCGAAGGTTTTGCGCAGGGCTTGAAGCTGTACTTCCAACGCCACGACGGCCAGGCCGTGACCTGCGACGACTTCGCCCAGGCCATCGCCGATGCCAACCCCGGCTCGGTGCTGGCGCAGCAGCTCGACGCCTTCAAGCAGTGGTATGCACGCGCCGGCACACCGCGACTCACGGCCCGCGGCCACTACGACGCCGACGCGCAGCGTTACACGCTGCAGCTGGCACAGCAGCTGCCCGGCAGCCCGGACGCGACGATGCTGATCCCGGTGGGCGTGGCGCTGTTCGCCGGCAACGGCCAGCCGCTGCCGCTGCAACTGGCCGACGACGCGGCCGCTGCCGCCGATCAGAAGCTGCTGGTGCTGGACCAGCCCGAGCGCAGCTGGAGCTTCGTCAACGTAGCCAGCGAGCCGGTGCCGTCGCTGCTGCGCGGCTTCTCGGCGCCGGTGGCGCTGGACGATGGACTGGGCGATGCCGCACTGCTGACCCTGCTGGCCCACGACACCGACCCCTTCAACCGCTGGGAAGCCGGCCAGCGCTTGAGCCTGCGCCGCCTGCTGGCGGCAGTGCAGTCCAATACCTTGCCGGCGCTGGACGAGGCCTACTTGCAGGCACTGCGCAGCGTGCTGCGCCATCCGACGCTGGACCCGGCCTTCAAGGCCATGGTGCTGGCGCTGCCCGGTGAGGGTTATGTGGCTGAACAGCTGGCGGTGGTCGACCCGCAGCGCATCCACGCGGTGCGCGAGCACATGCTCGATCACCTGGCCGAACAACTGCATGCCGACTGGGCCTGGGCCTACGAACAGCACCAGGTGCGTGGCGGCTATGCGCCGCAGCGCGGCCAGGCTGGACTGCGCGCACTGGCCGGACGCGCGCTGGCCATGCTGTGCCGCCATGCGGCGCGCAGCGGCAACCCGGTGTGGCCCGGCCGTGCCTACCAGCAGGTCAAGGACGCGGGCAACATGAGCGAGCGACTGGCCGCGCTGAACGCGCTGGTGCATGCCCGCGCCGGGCTGGCCGACGAGGCGCTGCAACGGTTCCACGCGATGGCGCACGGCAATGCGCTGGTCATCGACAAGTGGTTCGAGGTGCAGGCCCGCGCCAGCGAAGACCCTTCGGTCATCCATGGCGGCGGCGCCGCGCTGGCGCGTGTCAAGTCGCTGCTCCAGCACCCTGATTTCTCGCTGCGCAACCCGAACCGGGTGCGTGCGCTGCTGGTCTCGCTGTGCCGCGACAACCCGGCCGCCTTCCACCGCGCCGATGCCTCGGGCTACGTGTTCTGGGCTGAGCGGCTGGTCGAGCTGGATGCCATCAACCCCAGCCTGGCCGGCCGCCTGGCCCGCGTGATGGACCGCTGGAGCCACCTGGCCGAGCCCTACCGCAGTGCGGCGCGCGAGGCCATCGCTCGCGTCGGCACACGCAGCGAACTCAGCGCCGACGTGCGCGAGATCATCCACCGTGCCCTGGAGAGCGCATGAAGCGAGTCAGCCTGACGCAGTACCTGGTCGAGCAGCAACGCGAGCACGGCCGCATCCCCGGCCAGTTGCGGCTGCTGATCGAGGTGGTGGCGCGTGCCTGCAAGCGCATCGCCATCTCGGTGAACAA
>JAGTRL010000387.1 GCA_018261815.1 Pseudomonadota bacterium | reverse complement strand
ATCCCCGCGCTGTACTTCACCAACCTGATCTCGGCGCGGCCGCTGATGGGCCCGATGGGCGCCGGCTCGCTGGCCCAGGTGATCAACGCGGCCATCGCCAACAAGGCGCGCTTCGAGCAGATGCGCGAGTTCTTCGGCGAGGTCGGCGGCGGCGACCAGTCCGGCGTGTGGGAAGAGGTGCCGAAGGCGCACCCCGAGTTCCGCGCCGACACGCGCCGCCAGGTGATCAAGCTCCTTAAGAAGCGCAAGGCCGAGGAGATGATATGACCCCCCCCGTAGCGCCTTCGGCGCTCCCCCCCAGGGGGGCGACGCCAGCGGCCCGGCAAAGCCGGTTCCGCGGAGTCTGCTCGGTCCGTTCCGGGGCAAGGTGCTGACATGTTCGTGATCGACCACGACCGCGCCGGCGGCTACTGGGGTGCCGTGTATGTGTTCACCGCGATCAAGGGCCTGCAGGTCATCATCGACGGCCCGGTGGGCTGCGAGAACCTGCCGGTCACCAGCGTGCTGCACTACACCGACGCGCTGCCTCCGCACGAGCTGCCGATCGTCGTCACCGGCCTGGCCGAGGAGCAGCTGGGCCGCGAAGGCACCGAAGGTGCGATGAAACGTGCCCATGCCGCGCTCGACCCCGACCTGCCCAGCGTGGTGGTCACCGGCAGCATCGCCGAGATGATCGGCGGCGGCGTCACGCCCGAAGGCACGACCATCCAGCGCTTCCTGCCGCGCACCATCGACGAAGACCAGTGGCAGTGCGCCAACCGCGCGATGTTCTGGCTGTGGTCGCAATACGGGCTGCGCAAAGTGCCGCAACGCAAGCCCTTCGCGGACCGGCCGGCGGGCGAGAAGCCCCGCGTCAACCTGATCGGTCCCTGCTACGGCACCTTCAACATGCCCAGCGACCTGGCCGAGATCCGCCGCCTGGTGCAGGGCATCGGTGCCGAGGTGAACATGGTGTTCCCGCTGGGCAGCCACCTGGCCGACGTCTCGCGCCTGGTCGAGGCCGACGTCAACATCTGCATGTACCGGGAGTACGGCCGCATGCTGTGCGAGGCGCTGGAGCGCCCGTACCTGCAAGCGCCGATCGGCCTGCACAGTACCACCGCCTTCCTGCGCCAGCTGGGCCAACTGCTGCATCTGGACCCCGAACCCTTCATCGAGCGCGAGAAGCACACCACCATCAAGCCGGTGTGGGACCTGTGGCGCAGCGTCACGCAGGACTTCTTCGGCACCGCCAGCTTCGCGGTGGTGGCCGGCGAGACCTACGCGCGCGGCATCCGCCACTTCCTGGAAGACGAGCTCGGCCTACCCTGCAACTTCGCGGTGTCGCGCAAGGCGGGCAGCAAGACCGACAACGAGACGGTGCGCAAGCTCACGCACGACAAGCCGCCGCTGGTGATGTTCGGCAGCTACAACGAGCGCATGTACCTGAGCGAGCTGGCGCAGGGCCATGGCCCGCGGCCGGCGTACATCCCGGCCTCGTTCCCGGGCGCGATCATCCGCCGCCACACCGGCACGCCCTTCATGGGTTATGCCGGCGCCACCTACATCGTGCAGGAGTTCTGCAACGCGCTGTTCGATGCGCTGTTCCACATCCTGCCGCTGGGCACCGAGCTGGACAAGGTCGATGCCACGCCGGCGCGGCGCGGTGATTCGCGGCCCTGGGATGCGGACGCGCAGGCGGCGCTGCAGGCGTACATCGCCACGCAGCCGGTGCTGGTGCAGATCTCGGCCGCCAAACAGTTGCGCGACCGCGCCGAACGCGAGGCCCACGCCGCCAGCGACGAACGTGTGTCGCTGGCGCTGGTGCAGCGCCTGCTCGGCGACAAGGAGCCGGCATGAAGTTCGATTCATGCGTCCGGCCCGAGCCGACGTACCCGATGTCTCGGCGTCTTGCCGAGATTGCCCACGATGCGCGGGCTTTGTGCGCATGGGGCCGCAAGGCCGTTTCCGGAGGACTTTGCTATGGCTGAAAGAAAGGGCTCGATCTCGGGCCTCACCGACGAAGAGGCGCAGGAGTTCCACAAGTTCTACGTCCAGGGTTTCGTGGGCTTCACGGCAGTCGCCGTGGTGGCACACATCCTGGTGTGGATCTGGCGCCCCTGGCTCTGAACATCTGACGCGAACCCCGGAATGAAGGGAATCGACATGGCCTACTCGATCGATGCATCGCGCAAACCCGTGCACGAGGACATCCGGAACTACTGGCTGATCTTCGCCGCGGCCTTTGCCGTGTTCATGGCAATCGCCCTCGCCGGGCAGTTGCTGGGTTGGCAGTGGCGGACCTGGCTGCCGGGCGCCGAAGGTGTGAAGTCTCTCAATGGCGGTGTAAAGGCGGCTGTGTACACCTTTATGTCGCACCTAACCTAGGAGCTTGAACCATGTGGAGAATTTGGCGTCTTTTCGACCCCATGCGAACGATGGTCGCATTGGCGGTCTTCCTGTTCGGCATTGCAGTGATGATCCATCTCATCCTGCTGAGCACGAACACCTTCAACTGGATGGACGGCCCGAACGCCAGGGCCACGTTGGCCACCAAGACGGCAGCGGCGCAGATCGCACCGTTGCCCACCGCGGTGGCGTCCGTCGAGTTCAAGAAGTAGTCCGCTTGCGCGGAAAAAAGGTGGGGGCGGCCAGGCCTGAGAGGGTCTGCTGCTCCCGCCGCCAGAACAACTCGCCGACGGGGGCCTGCATCAGGCAGCTCCGGCGGGCGGAGGAACCAAAATGGCGATGCTGAGTTTCGAGAAAAAGTATCGGGTGCGCGGCGGCACGCTCGTCGGCGGTGACCTGTTCGACTTTTGGATCGGCCCGTTCTACGTCGGTTTCTTCGGCGTCACGACGGCCTTCTTTTCGTTCCTGGGAACGGCCATGATCCTGTGGGGCGCGGCCAAGGGACCGACCTGGAACCTGTGGCAGATCAGCATCGCGCCGCCGGACCTGAGCTACGGCCTGGGCATCGCCCCGCTGCTCGAGGGCGGCCTGTGGCAGCTGATCACGGTGTGCGCGATCGGCGCCTTCGTCTCGTGGATGCTGCGCGAGGTGGAGATCTGCCGCAAGCTGGGCATGGGGCTGCATGTGCCCATCGCCTTCAGCTTCGCGATCCTGGCCTATGTCACGCTGGTCGTGATCCGCCCGGTGCTGATGGGCGCCTGGGGCCACGGTTTCCCCTACGGCATCTTCAGCCACCTGGACTGGGTGTCCAACGTCGGCTACCAGTACCTGCACTTCCACTACAACCCGGCGCACATGATCGCCATCAGCTTCTTCTTCACGACGACGCTGGCGCTGTCGCTGCACGGCGG
>JAGTRL010000386.1 GCA_018261815.1 Pseudomonadota bacterium | reverse complement strand
GAAAGCAGCGTTCCACGGCAGTGCGATGTTCTTTGCGCCGAGCAATTGGGCCAGGGACTCGCCTTCAGCCACGCCGCGCATGGCCGGCCGTGGCGCAGCATTGAACCGGATGTCGCCGAATGTCAGACTCAGCGACTGGTCGTTCAGCAGCAGCGATGCCCCGCCGATGTGATCGTGGTCGATGTGGCTGACGATGAACAGATCGATATGCCGCTTGCCCTGCCGATTGGCTCTCAATTTCGCCAGTCGGGCCTGTAACGCGGGATAGGTCTCGTCCGGGCCGGTGTCCACGAGCAGGCGCCAGGTTCGGCGACCGACCGGACAGCTGATGAGCAGGCAATCGCCATAGCCGGCGGGCAGGACCTCAAGAGTGATGGCGGGTACAGGCATGAGTGAGACGATAGCTGGGTCGGTCGGCACGGTCGTAAGGACCCGCAGTGGACGCGTGCCGAATCATCGGTTCGCGCAAGGTCCAGGCGCTGACCGAGCGCGATGGAAAGCGCAGTTCGCGACTGCCGAGTCGTCGCAGGATCGGCGGCATGCGGCCCATGTCTTCCGTCAAGCAGGAGAAACCGGACCGCGGGCAGTCAGAACACGGCGCTGTCCGAGGTACGGGACGACCGAGCGAGGGACAGGATCAAATACTGGAAGGCGCAGCACAAGGGTCGCAAGTCGCAGGATCGCTGAGCCTTGAATCCTTGAACGCCAAGCCGCCCTAGCTGCTGCACGGCGGCTGGCAACGAATGCCTGCGTTGCGAGACTCGTTTGCGTTCGTGCCGAGTCTCATGCCTCACAAACGGTTGCGCCTGTTCACGCAAACGAACCGGGCTTGTGCCTAGCATGCGTCGAATCCAATTGCGCGAGTCCATCCCATGTCGTTCGTCATGATCGCGTCAGGGTCGGCCAGTGGCTCAGGCATGCGCACCGTGTCGATGCGCTGCATCATCAGTGCCGCCGCAATGGCCGTCGGGCTGCTGCTGGCCACGGGCACCGGGTTGGGATATTGGCTGTTTGCGCCAACGCACCCTGCAACCCCGACGATGCCCTCGGTGGCTCCGACCGCTTCGCCCTTCGCCGTGGAGCAGATCGGCGTGCTGTCAGGCCGGCTGTTCAGGCTCGAAAGCCAGGCCGGCCAACTGAGCGAAGCCCTTCGCCACATGGTGGGCCGCGTGCCGAAGGCCAGCGCTTCTCCGGCCAGCGCGGCGGGCCGCGGCGGCCCCATGCTGCCGCCGCGTCTGCCTGGCGGCGTGACGGCCATCGACCTGGCCGAGATGCACGCGCGCCTGCAGGACATCGAACAGCAGATCTCCCAGGTCGCTGACGCGGCCACCCTGCAGCACCTGGAACTGCAGCACCTGCCGACGCGCCTTCCGCTGGAGGGTGCCCAGCTGAGCTCGACCTTCGGCAACCGTGAAGACCCGATCAACGGCCGCCGCGCCTTCCACGCCGGCATGGACTTCGCCGCGGCACCGGGCACGCCGATACGCGCCGCTGCCGCCGGCACGGTGACCTTTGCCGGCTTCAATGCCGCCTACGGCTGGAGCGTGGAGATCACACATGGCAACGGCCTGGTGACACGCTACGCCCATGCATCGCGCCTGGTCGTTGCACGCGGCGCAGCGGTGCGGCAAGGCGACACGATCGCGCAGGTCGGCTCCAGCGGCCGGGCGACAGGACCGCACCTGCACTTCGAAGTGCTGAAAGACGGGGACGCCACCGACCCACAGCGCTACCTGGCCGGCCTGTGAGTCCCATGGCCGTGCCGCTTCGACTTCGCGGCAGCACCACCCAGCGGCTGACACGCGCATCGCTCGTGCTGTTGCCCAAGCGCGTGCGGGTCGGCTGGGCGGCAAGCATTGCGTTTTTGATCGCGGCGCAGTGGTTGGCGGCGACGGCCGGGTGGTGGTACTGGCAGCAGCGTCAGGCATCCGTGCGGGTGCAGGAGCAAGCCCACGAGGGCTCGGAATCGGCAGCGCAGCGCCAGTTGGGCGCACTGCAGCGCGAACTGGAGCAGTCCCGCCTGCAGCAACGCCTGTCGGTTTCGCGCAGCCAGGAACTCGAACGCCAGATCGATGCGCTCAACCGCCTGCTGCGCGAGAGCCAGGAAGAACTCGGCTTCCTGCGCCAGGCGCGTGTTGCCAAACGTTGACCACCGAACCCAAGGAGACTTCATGCAGTTCTTCAAGCCACGCAGCAAGCGCCCGCACATCGAGATCACCAAGCTGTCCAGCCTGATCGCCGAAGACGTGGTGATCACCGGCGACGTGAGCTTTTCGAGCGGACTGCGCATTGACGGTGTCGTCAAGGGCAACGTCGTCGCACGGCCCAACGACGGATCGGGCCACGCGCTGTTGGTCCTGTCGGAGAAGGGCCAGGTGCACGGCAGCGTGCGCTGTGGTGACGCAGTGATCAACGGCGCCGTCGTCGGAGACATCGAGGTCGAGCACTTCCTGGAGCTGCAATCTGAATCGCGCGTCAACGGAATCATTCGTTACCACCACCTGCAGATGGACGTCGGCGCCGCGGTGCGTGGGGAACTGATCGCTGCTCAGCCGACCGTGCAGTCCGCTCTGGTTGCCGACAACGTGGTGGCGCTGGCCGGCGACAAGCTCAGCCACGTCGAGCGACGCTAGTGGCGCGCCGCAAGGTCAGGCGAGCGAGGGAATGCAGCCGCAGCGCACGTCGCTTCCGGCCATCCCGGTGATGAACTTGGTGTTGCCGAAGCCGACATCCACTGCTCTGACGATCGGTTCCATTGAGTTGCCCTCCTTGCTGGGTTGCAGTCCGGCCAGCTTCGGCGTCTGCAGCCAGGTCGTCCACGCTGAAGCACTCGCGCAAACACCGGCTTTCGCGATCAGGTCCGAATCCATCGCCGCTGCAACTCGTCCCCATCCATCTGTAGCGGGACTCGGTTGCTGGTCGCCAAAGTGGTCTGCGTGTCGCACCACATTCGCACCCGTGCGGGCACTGTCAAGGACGCGGATCGCAGTCACCCCAACGGGGTGCTTCGGCGCTCGCGCAATCGGAGTCAGAGGTATGAGCAGAGCTTGTCAACCCTTGCGCTGCGGCCCGGTTTCGAACTCACGGCGTGCTTGTCGGCACTTTTAGAGCTTGAAGTCGGCGCCGCGCTAGCGCATGATTCGCTTGCGTCAAGCCGGGAGCTACCAGTCCGCGCGCATCGAGCGCCAAAGGAAGCCCTTCAGAAGTTACCCGACTTAAAGCGTCGGCGAACGAGACGGTGGCCCCAAGGTCACCGCGAGCCCAGAGCTCGAGATCCACGACGGACCCCGATCCGTCCCC
>JAGTRL010000385.1 GCA_018261815.1 Pseudomonadota bacterium | reverse complement strand
CTGGACGTGGACGAGTTCGCCGGCCGCCTGAGCTTCTTCTGGGCGATCGGGATGAACTTCTATCTCGAGATCGCCAAGATGCGCGCGGCGCGGGGGCTGTGGTGCCGAATCATGCAGGGCTTCGGTGCCAGGAAGCCCAAGAGCCTGATGCTGCGCACCCATTGCCAGACCAGCGGCTGGAGCCTGACCGAGCAGGACCCGTACAACAACGTGGTGCGCACCACCATCGAGGCCATGGCGGCGGTCTTCGGCGGTACGCAGAGCCTGCACACCAACAGCTTCGACGAAGCCATCGCGCTGCCCACCGAGACCAGTTCGCGCATCGCCCGCAACACGCAGCTGATCATTCAGGAAGAGACGCACATCACCAGCGTGGTCGACCCCTGGGCCGGCAGCTACATGATGGAAAAGTTGACGCAGGACATGGCCGACGCGGCCTGGGCCATCATCGAGGAGGTCGAAGCCATGGGCGGCATGACCCGTGCCGTCGATTCGGGCTGGGCCAAACTGAAGATCGAGGCCAGCGCCGCCGAGAAGCAGGCGCGCATCGACTCGGGGCGCGACGTGATCGTCGGTGTCAACAAGTACAAGCTCAAGCAGGAAGACCCGATCGAGGTGCGCGACGTCGACAACGTGCAGGTGCGGCTGCAGCAGATCGAGCGCTTGAAGGCGGTGAAGGCCGCGCGAGACAACGCCAAGGTGAGCGCCGCGCTGCAGGCCCTGACGGCCGCGGCCGATGCCGGCAGCGGCAACCTGCTGGCCTTGAGCATCGACGCGGTGCGCGCGCGCGCCACCGTCGGCGAGATCAGCGATGCGCTGGAGAAGGTTTTCGGGCGCCACCGCGCCGACATCCAGAAGGTGACCGGTGTGTATGCAGCTGCCTACGATTCCGCCGAAGGGTGGGACAAGCTCAAGGCCGAGATCGCGGGCTTCGCCGAGGAGCAGGGCCGCCGCCCGCGCGTGATGATCGCCAAGCTCGGCCAGGACGGGCACGACCGCGGTGCGAAGGTGGTGGCCACCGCCTATGCCGACCTGGGCTTCGACGTGGACATAGGGCCGCTGTTCCAGACGCCTGAGGAATGTGCGCGCCAGGCGATCGAGAACGACGTGCATGCGGTCGGTGTCAGCACGCTCGCGGCCGGCCACAAGACGCTGGTGCCAGCGATCATTGCCGAACTGAAGAAGCAAGGCGCCGATGACATCGTGGTCTTCGTCGGCGGCGTGGTGCCGCGCCAGGACTATGACTTCCTGTTTGCGGCCGGCGTCAAGGGCATCTACGGCCCGGGCACGCCGATCCCGGCGAGCGCGAAGGACGTGCTCGAGCAGATCCGCAAGGCCCAGGTCAAGGCCTGACACACGCATTGGCCCGGACCGTGCTGGCCGATCAGCAACTGCTGGATGACGTGCTCGGCGCGCCTGGCGCGCGCCAGCGGCGTGCGATGGCCAAGGCCATCACGCTGCTGGAGTCGACGCGCGAGGACCACCGCCTGCGCGCCGACGCGCTGTTGCACGGGCTTCTCCCGCACAGCGGCCGTGCCTTCCGCCTGGGCCTGAGCGGCGTGCCCGGGGTGGGCAAGAGCACCTTCATCGAGGCACTGGGCCTGTGGCTGATCGCGCGCGGCCACCGCGTGGCGGTGCTGGCGGTCGACCCGTCGAGCAGCGTCTCTGGCGGCTCGATCCTGGGCGACAAGACGCGCATGGAGCAGCTGTCGGTGCACGAGCGCGCCTTCATCCGGCCGAGCCCGTCGTCGGGCACGCTGGGCGGCGTGGCCGAGAAAACGCGCGAATCGATGCTGGTGGTGGAAGCCGCCGGCCACGACATCGTCATCGTCGAGACCGTCGGCGTCGGCCAGAGCGAGACGGCGGTGGCCGGCATGACCGACATGTTCGTGCTGATGCAGCTGCCCAACGCCGGCGATGACCTGCAGGCCATCAAGAAGGGCGTGATGGAACTGGCCGACCTGGTGGTCATCAACAAGGCCGACCTGGACGAGGACGCCGCCATGCGCGCGCGCGCGCAGATCACCTCGGCGCTGCGCCTGTTGGGCCAACACGGCCATGGCGACCCGGCGGAGCAGGACGCGGCGCCCTGGCAGCCGCAGGTGATGCAGCTCAGCGCGCTGAAGGCGCAGGGGCTGGAGGACTTCTGGGCACTGGTCGAAGCCTTCCGCCAGAAGCAGGCCGGCAGCGGCCGCCTGGCCGCACGGCGCCAGCAGCAGAACACCGCCTGGATGTGGGAGCGCATCGACGCCGGGCTGCGCGCTGCCTTTCGCGGCCATGCCCGGGTGCGACACGCGCTGCCACAAGTGCTGCAGCAGGTGGATGCCGGTCAGCTGCTGCCGTCGGTGGCAGCGCGGCGGTTGCTGCGCGAAATGGGCCTGGAGCAGCCGGCGGAACCGGTCGGCTGCAGCACGACAACAACTTCCGTGAACACGACAAGGTGAGCCATGCACGACATCGTTGATCAGCTTGAAAAGAAGCGCGAGGCGGCGCGCCTGGGCGGTGGGCAGAAGCGCATCGACGCCCAGCATTCGAAGGGCAAGCTCAGCGCGCGCGAGCGCCTCGAGCTGCTGCTCGACCCGGGCAGCTTCGAGGAATGGGACATGTTCGTCGAGCACCGCTGTGCCGACTTCGGTATGGCCGACAGCAAGGTGCCCGGCGACGGCGTGGTCACCGGCTACGGCATGATCAGCGGGCGTCTGGTCTTCGTCTTCAGCCAGGATTTCACCGTCTTCGGCGGCGCGTTGAGCGAAGCGCATGCCGAGAAGATCTGCAAGGTGATGGACCAGGCGATGAAGGTCGGCGCCCCGGTCATCGGCCTGAACGACAGCGGCGGCGCGCGCATCCAGGAAGGCGTGGCCTCGCTCGGCGGTTATGCCGAAGTGTTCCAGCGCAACGTCATGGCCAGCGGCGTGATCCCGCAGATCAGCATGATCATGGGGCCGTGTGCCGGCGGCGCGGTGTACAGCCCGGCGATGACCGACTTCATCTTCATGGTCAAGGACAGCTCCTACATGTTCGTCACCGGCCCCGAGGTGGTGAAGACCGTGACGCACGAGGAGGTCACGGCCGAGGAGCTGGGCGGCGCGGCCACCCACACCGGCAAGAGCGGTGTCGCCGACCTGGCCTTCGAGAACGACGTCGAGGCCATCGCGTTGCTGCGCCGCTTCTTCAACTACCTGCCGCTGAACAACCGCGAGAAGCCACCGGTGCGCCCGAGCGGGGACCCCGCCGAGCGGCTGGACGGGTCGCTGGACACGCTGGTGCCCGACCACCCGAACAAGCCCTACGAGATCAAGGAGCTGAT
>JAGTRL010000384.1 GCA_018261815.1 Pseudomonadota bacterium | reverse complement strand
AAGCCGTTTCAGCGCAAGCTCACATCGCGGTGCGATGTGAAGGCGCAAAGCGCCGTGCTGAAGGTAAAAAAAAGGCACGTCGAATGGTTGACGCGCCTTCCAACAGAACGTTTGGCAACTGCTTGTTGGGCTTTCATTGTAGTCAAAAGGACCGGGCTGGAAGCCGCGCCAGTGCTTGTTTTTCGGCCGTTGCGGGCTGCCAACAGGGAATCTTGTCAACAAGATATCCACAAGCTTGCACGAGTCTTTGGCGGTTTGCGGAAAAGCCACAGAGTCGCACCGCGACAAACGGTAAAACGTGACTCGATGCGCAGGATTCTAGCCTCGCCACGGCGCAATCCTGAGATCGCGCAGTTTGAAGTGAAAGGTCACTAACCCAGCGCCAGATCTGCAACGTGAAAGCTGCGCAGGCACGGAAATTGACAGTCCCGTATCGTGGAAACACCCCTGGGCGCAGTCGGCCAATCGGGATGCTGTGGCCGACCGGCGCGAGGGGCCGGCAGCCAGCTTCAACGCCCAGGTTTGATGACCAGATAGTTGACGGCCTCGCCGCGACGCACCAGCACGCTCACGGCCTTGGCCTTCTCGGCCTTCTGTGCCAACTGGTTGAACTGCTTGACGTCGGTGATCTCGGTGTTGTCCATCGACAGGATGACGTCTCCTTCGCGCAGGCCCGCACGGGCCGCGGCACCATCCACCGCTTCGACACGCACGCCGCCGCGCAGACGCATCTCGCGCTTCTGCGCATCGTTCAGGTCGGTGACCGACAGACCCAGTGCACCTTTGGGCGCTGGCGGTGTGCCCGGGTCGCTGGTGCGGCGGACCGGCTTGTCGGCCTCGAACTCGGCCACGGTGACGGTGATGTCCTTGGTATTGCCGCGACGGAAGATCTGCAACGTGGTCTTGGTGCCGGGCTTGGTGTTGCCGATCAAACGCGGCAGGTCGCCGGATTTCTCCACCACCTTGCCATCGACCTTGGTGATGATGTCGCCCGCCTCGACGCCGGCCTTGTCGGCCGGGCCGCCGGCCTCGGCGTTCTGCACCAGCGCGCCGGCCGGCTTGCCCAGGCCGATGGATTCAGCCACCTCCTTGGTCACAGGTGCGATCTGCACGCCGATGCGCCCGCGAATGACGCGCCCGCTGGTGCGCAACTGCTCCGACACCCGCATCGCGTCGGCAATGGGGATGGCGAAGGCAATACCCATGTAGCCGCCGGAACGGCTGAAGATCTGCGAGTTGATGCCCACCACCTCGCCCTTCAGGTTGAGCAGCGGGCCGCCGGAGTTACCCGGGTTGATCGCCACGTCAGTCTGGATGAAGGGCAGGTAGTCCCCGGTATCGCGCTGCTTGGCGCTGACAATACCCGCGGTGACCGTGCTCTCCAGACCGAAGGGCGAGCCAATGGCCACCACCCATTCGCCGACCTTCAGCTTGTCGCTGTCGCCGATCTTGACGAAGGGCAGACCGGCGGCTTCGAGCTTGACCACGGCGATATCGGTGCGCCGGTCGGCACCGACGATGCGCGCTTTGAACTCGCGCTTGTCGGTCAACGTGACCAGCACCTCGTCGGCACCGTCGACGACATGCGCATTGGTCATGACGAAGCCGTCGGCGCTGAGAATGAAGCCGGAGCCGACGCCGCGCTGCTGCGGCTCCTCGTCACCGCCGCGCGGGCCGCGGCGCTGCCCCGGATTGCCGGGCAGCGGGATACCGAACCGGCGGAAGAATTCCTCGACATTCGGATCGATCTCGGCCCCGCCGCCAACCGTGGCCTGCCGGCTGCGCTCCAGGGTGCGGATGTTCACCACCGCCGGACCGACACGCTCGACCAACTCGGTGAAGTCGGGCAGCGACTGCGCACGCAGCAGCGTGGGCCACGCACTCAGGGCCGTCAGCAGCATCAGGCCTAAGAACAGCGCCCGCGCCCGGGTTTCGGCATGAAGGAAGAGGACGCTGGAACGCATGAAGACTCCTGAAAAAACCTGGCGGACACCAATGGACGGTATGTGGGGCTCAACGCCGCCGTTCAAGGGCCTGGTGGAACTGCTTGAGCGTCTGCACCGGCACGTCGCCGATGACCGTGACCCACCACTCGTTGCCATGCGGCTGCATGAGGGTGTGGGTGGCGCCCACCTGGGTCAGCAAGGGGCGCGTGTGGCGCGCCCGGTCGATCGGCTCGACGAAGAGCGACACATGGGTCAGGCCGTCGGAGAACACCGCCTGCAGCACCGACGGCTGCGTGTCGCCGCCTTCCGCGGGGTCTAGCGGGCGACGCGTGCAACTGCTGAGTTGGAAGCCGGGCACCCCCAGATTGAGTGTCCAGCCCTCGCTGTCCAGCTGGGTGGGTTGCGGCGAAGGCCGCACCTGGCGGTAGCCGTCGAGATGTTTCATGGGCTGCAGCACCGTCTGCGGGCGCGCCTTGACGTCGACCTCGACCTGCGAGAAGGCGCTGGATTCCAGCACCTCCTGGCGTGGGCCAAGCACGTCGGCGCGCAGCATCAGCCCGCTGCGGCTGTCGACCCACAAGCGCTGGGCGAAGCGGTTGGCGTCGCGCGGGCTGAGCAGCAGAACCTGCGCCTCGCGCCCGGCGACATGCTCGGTGCCTTGCTCGCGCACCTCGTAGTATTCCTGCGCGCGCGGCTCGATCACCGGCCGCAGCGAGGCCTGGCGCGGGTCGCGCTCCTCGACCACGGCCACGCGCGAGCGGGGCCACAGCGTGAAGACACGGTCGTTGTGGCGGTAGATCTGCTGCATGCGACCGTCGAGCACCTCGACCCGCTCGTAGGATTGCGCGCCCTCGCAGAAGTGAGCTACGCGCGCACTGGACAGGGCGCCGTCGGCACTGAACACCAGAGTGCCCTGGTAGTTGCGCTCATGCGCCGCCGTGTGGATGCGCGCCAGCCACTTGCGCGCCTCCTGGGGCGGCAGCGGCTTGGCCGACGTATCGGCTGGCCCGGCTTGGGCCAGCTGCAGCGCGCCCAGCACCGCCCACAGCGCAAGCAGCCCGAGCCATCGAAAGTGGGTCGCCGGCGCGTGCATCGGTGCTCAGCGCTCGAGCGACACGGTGGCGATGCTGCGGCCCGATCCACCCGGCAGCGAACCTGGCAAGGCCGTGGCGTACTCGCGATGTGCACGCAGATAACGGTCGAGCTGGGCGTCGCGAACCAGCCGCCCGCCTGGCGGCACCGCTTCGGCCACACCGGTGGGTGCGCCCAGGAGCGCCGCTGCATCGCGCGCGGCCACGGTGGTGGGCCCGCCCGGTGCGGCAGCCAAGATTGGTGCCGGCGAACCGCCACCCGACGGGCCGATGGACACCGCCAGCA
>JAGTRL010000056.1 GCA_018261815.1 Pseudomonadota bacterium | reverse complement strand
ATTGCGCAGAGCGAAACCGAGCACACCGAGGCCGTGCTGTCCATGCTGACAAGGTACGGCATCGAGGATCCTGCCGCGAACAAGTCTGCCGGCTTGTTCGCGGACCCCGACCTGCAGGCCATGTACGACGCCCTGGTCACGAGAGGATCGGCAAGCCTCGTCGAGGGCCTCAAGGTCGGGGCGCTGATCGAGGAGACCGACATCCGCGATATCGAGGACAAGAAGATCGTCACCGACGAGGCCGACATCCTGGGTGTCTACGACAGCCTGCTTTGCGGATCTCGCAACCACCTGCGCGCATTCAACAACGCGCTGCTCGGTCAAGGCGTGGTCTATGTTTCGCAGGTGATTCCGCAGCAGGAATGGGACGCCATCGCGCAGTCGCCGCGGGAGACCTGCGGGGGGTGACGGTGCTTGCCGACGGGCTGCAAGCCGGGGTCGGTTCAGGCGATGGGTCACGGGGGTCAGCCGGACGAATGTCTCGGATGAGGGCGAAGACCGGGCACCTGCGGCCGCGGCGCTTGTGCGCTGCGCACTGTGCCGCAGGGCGGCCAGTATCATGCGCGGCCCTCGATGCAACTGCCCATGGCCGACGCCCCTGTTTCCCTGAACGACGCGCAGATGCAGGCGGTGCACCACCTGTCCGGGCCGAGCCTGGTGCTGGCCGGGGCCGGCTCGGGCAAGACACGGGTCATCGTGCACAAGATCGCGCGGCTGCTGCAAAGCGGCATCGAGCCGAAGCACATCGCCGCCATCACCTTCACCAACAAGGCGGCGGCCGAGATGCGCGAGCGTGCCAAGGCACTGGTGGGTGCGCGTACCGCCAAGGAGCTGGCGATCAGCACCTTCCACTCGCTGGGGGTGCGCATGCTGCGCAGCGATGGGCAGCGCATCGGCCTGAAGGAGCAGTTCTCGATCCTCGACAGCGACGACGTGCTCGGCGTGCTGCGCGATGCCGGCGGCTGCAGCGACAACGCATTGGCGCGGCGCTGGCAATGGACCCTCAGCCTGTGGAAGAACCAGGGGCTCGATTCGGCCGGCGCGGCCGGCGTGGCCGCCAGCGACGACGAGCGCATCGCCGCGCGCGTGATGCAGGTCTATGAGCAGCGCCTTGCGGCCTTCCAGGCGGTGGACTTCGACGACCTGATCGGCCTGCCGCTGAAGCTGCTGCAGCGCGATGCCGAGGCGCGCAGCAAGTGGCAGGAGCAGTTCCACCATGTGCTGGTCGACGAGTACCAGGACACCAACGCGGTGCAGTACGAGCTGTTGAAGGCGCTGGTCGAGCACCCGGACGAACGCCGCCACGGCCTGTTCACCGCGGTGGGCGACGACGACCAGAGCATCTACGGCTGGCGCGGCGCCACCATCGACAACCTGCGCCGGCTGCCGCAGGACTTTCCGAAACTGCGGCTGATCGCGCTGGAGCAGAACTACCGCTCCACCGGCCACATCCTGCGCGCAGCCAACCATGTCATCGCCAGCAACCCGAAGCTGTTCGAGAAGAAGCTGTGGAGCGCGCTGGGCGACGGCGAGCCGGTGCGGGTGATCGAGTGCGACGGCGAGGAGCACGAGGCCGAGCGCGCGGTAGCGCGCATCCAGTCGCTGCGCAGCCAGGGCGGCGAGGTGAAGTTCAGCGACTTCGCCATCCTCTACCGCGCCAACCACCAGGCGCGGGTGTTCGAGCAGAAGCTGCGCGCCGCGCAGATCCCCTACAAGGTGTCGGGCGGGCAGAGTTTCTTCGACCGCGCCGAGATCAAGGACCTGTGCGCCTGGCTGCGTCTACTGGTCAACCAGGACGACGACCCCGCTTTCCTGCGCGCGGTGGTCACACCCAAGCGCGGCATCGGTGCGCAGACGCTGGCCAGCCTGGGTGACTTTGCCGGCAAGTGGAAGGTCAGCCTGTTTGAAGCGCTTTTTTCGCCCACGTTGGCCGGCGCACTGGGCACCAAGGCCATCGGCTCGCTGCATGAGTTCGGCCGCTGCGTTAGCGACCTGGAGCACCGCGCCCGCCAAACGACCGGGGCCGAGGATGCCAAGGCCTTGCTGCTCGGCTGGCTCAAGGACATCGGCTACGAGCAGCACCTGCACGACAGCGAGGACAGCGAGAAGCTGGCCGCCGCGCGTTGGAGCAACGTGCTCGACTTCGTCGACTGGGTGGCGCGGCGCTGCGGCGGCGAGATCACGCAGGACGGCGGCCAGTTCGAAAGCGAACGCCAGAGCGTACTGCAGGTGGCGCAGACCATCAGCGTCATCATCAGCCTGGCCGAACGCGGCGACGACACCGATACGGTGACGCTGTCCACCCTGCACGCCGCCAAGGGCCTGGAATGGGCGCATGTGCAGCTGGCCAGCGTGAACGAGGGCCTGCTGCCCTTCAAGGTGGAGGACGACGCACTGGAAGCCGCCGCGCTGGCGCAGCGGCTGCAGGAGGAACGCCGGCTGATGTACGTGGGCATCACGCGCGCGCGCCACACGCTGGTGGTGAGCACGCTGCGGCGGCGCAAGCGCGGCCGCGAGACGGTGGCCGGCATGCCCAGCCGCTTCGTTGCCGAGATGAAGCTCGACGAAGGCAGGGCCAAGGAAGATCCGCGCGAGCGGCTGAAGCGCGTGCGCGCCGAGTTGGCGGAGCGGGCGCAGGCCACGATCGCCGCGCAGGCCAAGGCGGCCAGCCTCGAATAGCCGGGGCCCAGCCTCGGATCAGTCGGCGCCGATGTTGCCGGCCAGGATGGCGGCGCGGTACTTCTCGCAGCCCGAACGGATGATGGCGTTGATCCGCTCCGGGCTGCGCGGTTCGCGCTTGGCCAGTGCCACCCGTGCTTGCGCGTCGTTCACGCCCAGCGTGGCCGGCACGGCGATGACCGATGGCGCCACCCCCTTCACGCCGACGCCGGTGACGTCCTTCACCGGATCCCACAGGCCCGTGTACAGCGAGGCGTTGGCGGTCAGCGCCGAGGCGGCGAACACCCAGGCATCGCCGTCTGCCGGCGCGCGCCGCCCGGCCTGCGTGCCGGTGTTGGCACTGCCGCCGGGCCGCGGGTCGACGTTCACCGTCTGCCCATCGGCGAGTCTCCTGGGGCATGCCGCCGGGCTGCGGCGCGAAGGATTGTGGTTGCGCCTGCCGCGGCGCGACTCCGGGCAAGCACGGTGTCCGACGGCCTTGGGCTCAGCGCCGGAAGCGCAGCACCTGCCAGCCCTTGCGCAGCGCAGTGGCCTCCAGCCGCGGGTCGGGGTCCACCACCACCGGCTGACGCACCACGCTGAGCAAGGGCAGGTCGTTGATCGAGTCGGTGTAGAAGGTCGCCTGCCGCAGCACCGTCTCGGCCTCGCCCTGCTCCTGCAGCCAGGCGCGCAGACGCTCGACCTTGCCGGTGCGCATGTTCAGCATGCCGCGTGTGCGGCCGGTGAAACGGCCGTCGGCCATCTCCACATCGGTGGCCAGGTAGTGGTCCACGCCCAGGTCGACCGCGGTGAGCGCGCTGACGACGCGGTTCGTCGCCGTGGTCAGCACCAGCGTGTGGCCCAGGTCGCGGTGCCGCTGCAGCAGAGCGCGGGCGTCGTCCGGGATGCGTGGATGGATCACCTCGGTCAGGAAGCGCTCGCGGATCGGTGCCCAATGGGCCTCGCCATGGCCGGCCAGCGTGCCTGCGTAGAAGTTGCAGTAGTCCGCCGGCGTCACGACGCCCGCGGTGTAGGCGCTGGCCATCCTGCGGTTGCGCTCGGTGAAGCCCTCTTCCAGCAACCCCAGGCCGACCAGGAAGTCGCACCACAGCACGTCGCTGTCGCCGCTGAGCAGAGTGTGGTCGAGGTCGAACAGCGCGAGTCGCATGGGAGCAGGGGGCCGCGGCGGCGGAACTGCGGCCATTATCCGGCCCGCTCGGGGCCGGCCTCAGCCGGGCCGCGGCATGTAGCCGGTGCGCAGCGCGTGGGCCCAGTCGGGCAGGCCACGCTGCTCGGCCAGCCGGGCCATCGATTCATGGTCGTAGGGCACGGCCAGCAGCGATGCCTGCCATGCACCGTGCACAAGCTCGACGATCGCATAGCGCGCATCGGGTGCGCCGTTTTCGATGACATGCCAGTGCGGATGTTCGTCGTCGTAGGCCGGCAGGCCCACGCTGCCGGGGTTGACGATCAGCTGCCCCGCGGCCGTGCGCACGATGCGTGGGTGGTGGGTGTGGCCGCACAGCACCAGCGCGGCGGTCACACCGGCCAGCCGCTCGTGCACCTCGCCGGCCGAGGCCAGGCGCACGCCGCCCGGCTCGACCGTGTCGAGCAGGTATTCCAGGTCGCTTCGCGGCGAGGCGTGGCACAGGTGGATGTCGTCGCGCCAGGCCAGGTTGGGCTGCAGTGTGGCCATCCAGGCCAGTTCGTCGGCGCCGAGCTCGGCATGTGCATGCGCGTCGGCCGCGGACCACTGGCTGGGCCGCTGCGTCAGCACCTGGCGCTCATGGTTGCCGGCCAGATGCAGCCAGCCGCTGGCCATCAGGTAGCGTGCCGTCTGCAGTGGCAGCATCGGCCCGGACACGCTGTCGCCGAGGTTGATCACCGCGTCGACGCCGCGGCACTGGAGGTCCTGCACCACCGCCTGCAGCGCGGGCAGGTTGCCGTGGATGTCGGTGACGACGGCAATGCGCATCACGGCCGCAATTCGACCTCACCCTCGATCTCCACCGGGATGTCGAAGGGAAGTTCGGCCAGGCCCACCGCGCTGCGGCTGTGTGCGCCCAACTCGGGCCCGAAGAGCTCGAGGATCAGGTCGGAAAAGCCGTTGATCACGCTGGGTTGTCGGTTGAAGCCGGCCGCCGAGTTGACCATGCCGAAGACACGCACCCAGCCGGCGATGCGGTCCAGGTCGCCCAGCTCGCGCTGCAGGCTGCCCAGGATCGACAGCGCCGTCAGCCGGGCCGCGACGTAGCCCTGCTCGACCGTCAGTTCGCGACCCAGCTTGCCCAGAGGCAGCGCGAAGGCGCCGTCGGCGCTCTGCGGCCCATGCCCGGAGATCAGTGCACGCCGGCCGATCACGTGCACGAAGTGGAACGGCAGCACCACGCCGGGCGGCGGCTGCGTCGGCGGCGGCAGCACCAGGCCCAGCGATTGCAGGCGGGCTTCGATCCTGGCCATGGCGTGGGCTCCTTCAGCGGGTCTTGGCGAAGGCGGCGTGGGCGGCGCCGCGAAAGTCGGTCGGCTCGCTCTGGCCCTTGGCCAGCGCCTTGTCGCGGGCGATGCGGTGGTTCATGTCGGCCGGCACGAAGTGCACCGGCTTGCCGGCCGCGCGCGCGGCGCGCAGTTCGTCGCGGGCGATCTCGCCGCCGCCGATGGCGACGAACTCCCGGCTGTTGGCCACGATCGCGGCCGAGGTCGGCGCCAGCCGTATCGAGCCCGGCAGCCGCCCGCCCCAGCTGGCATCCCGCACGAAGAACACCTGGTCGACGCAGGGCGAGAGCGTCTCGCCACTGTCGCGCGCCAGCGTGGACACGATGCCCAGCGTGACGAAGCCGCGGGCCTTGGCCAGTTCATAGACCTCGCCAATGCCCACGGCCGTGCCGCCGATGTTGACCATCGTCTTCGCCGGGTCGCGGCGTGCCAGCGCCTGTTCAGCGGCGGCGCGCATCGCCGGCAGGTCCTCGTAGCCGGCGCCGGAGTAGCCGACGAAGCTCAGCACGTCCATGCCCTTGGCACGCACGAAGGCGCGGATCTCCTGCGACGTGGCCTCGCGCACGGCGGGCGCGGCGTTGCAGGCCAGCGCCCACGGCGGCAGTGCCGCCAGCAGCGCAAAACTACCCCAGGCCAGCAAGGGCTGCCAGCCGCGGCGATGCAAGTGATGCGATCGCATGGGCTTCAGTGCCGCAGCGCCGCGATCTGCCGGTCCTGCAGGCCGGACAGCAAGAGCAGCGCGCTGCCGGCGCCGATCAATGCCATCAGCATGTCCGACTGCGTGTCCCAGGGGTCGCCCTGGGTGCCCAGGAACTCGTCCGCGCCCTGGCCCAGCGCCAGCGCAGCGGCCCATTCGATCAGCTCGTAGCCGGCGCTGATGGCCAGCACCACGCACAGCACCAGGAAGGCCAGCATCTTGCGGCCCCGCACGTAGGCGCCCTGCACCAGGATCTCGCGTGCCGCCAGCGCTGGCACGAAGCCTTGGAAGAAGTGGCCGATCTTGTCGTAGGGGTTGCGGCCCAGGCCCAGCAGCTCCTGCAAGTGCAAGCCCAGCGGCACGCGGGCGTAGGTGTAGGCGCCGCCGAGCATCAGCACGCCGGCATGCACGAAGATGCACAGGTACAGCAGCGTCGTCAGGCGGTAACGGGCGGCTGTGGCCCACAGCAGCGGCAACACGATGATGACCGGCATCACCTCCAGCCACCAGGTTACCCGGTCGTAGGGGCGCAGGCCCGACACGGCCAACAGCACCAGCACCACGGCCGACCCGATCGGCAGCCAGCGGTCGAGTGGCTGGGTCATGGTGCGGCACGGCCGTGCGGGCCGGGGCGTGGCGGTGTCATGTCGAGAGGTGCAGCGATCCTGGACCATCGTAGCCCAGCCGCAGCGCCGTGGCAGCTCTGCGATGATCACTTCCATGCCCTCCTGGCCCACACCCCTGCTGGCTGCTGCCACCTTGGCCTGCGGCGCGCTGGCCATCCTGTCGGCCCCCTGGGGCCTGGGCCAGCCCTGGATGAACCTGGTGTTCAAACCGCTGACCACGTTGCTGATCATCGCCTACGCCTGGCGGCGCGGTGCCGACCAAGCGCTGACGCGGCGCTGGGTGCTGGTTGGTCTGGGGCTGTCGCTGTGCGGCGACGTGGCGCTGATGTGGCCCGAGCGCGGGTTCCTGCCGGGCCTGGTGAGCTTTCTGCTCGCGCACCTGGCCTACCTTCGGGCCTTCACCCGCGACGGAGTGCGCCTGGCCATGCGGCCACTGCCCTTCGTGCTCTACGGGGGGCTGGCCGCGTTGATCCTGTGGCAGTTGTGGCCGGGTGTGCCGCGGGGCTTGCGGGTGCCGGTTCTGGCCTACGTGGTCTGCCTGGCCGCGATGGCGGCGCAGGCGGCGGTGGTGGGCCTGCAGTCGCGCGGCACGCCGCGATGGCGCAGCGGTGTCTGGCTGGCCCTCGGCGGCGCGCTCTTCCTGTGCTCGGACGCGCTGCTGGCCACCAACCGATTTGCCGTGCCGTTGCCGTGGTCGGGCTTGTGGATCCTGCTCAGCTACTGGCTGGCACAGTGGTGCATTGCCTCGTGGCTGGAGGCGCCGGCGTCGCGGGCCGGCTGATCGCTCAGATCAGCACGCCAGCGCCGACCACCAGGATCAGTACTGCGGCCGTGGCGCTGAGCACCAGGCGCAGCATCGCGCCGTCGCGCTCCTGCTCGGCCATCAGCAGCGCCAGCGGATCCTGCCTGGGGATGCCCGTGCCCACGGCTTCGACCAAAGAAGGCGACCAAAGACGAGTGTCGTCGGGCGTTTGCGCGTTGCTGGCGAGGGCGTTCATGGCGGTGTTCCGTTTGGGCTGATGAACCGCGGCAACAATCTTGCCGCGCATGCGCCATCTTCGACCCAGGGGATGATCGATGCATGGCGCGCCCGCATGCAGCCCCCGGTGCGGCGTGAAGGAATCCCGATGCGTCCGGCCGTTGCAGTTGCACACAAGTCGCACGGCTCGGCGCGGCCGGAACGGCTCAAACGTCGTACACGATGTCCCCGCGCCGACCGAGCACGCCGCTGGTCAGCAACTCTTGCAGCAGCCGTTCGGCCCAGACCGCGAACTCGCCTTCGGGGCGGGCCAGGCCGGACCAGATCGACTGCATCAACGGCGTGTCGCGCAGCCAGTCGCGCAGCGCCGGCAGCGCCTGCTCGCGCTCTTCCATCAAGTGGTATTTGAGCAGCACCTTGGCGCCGTGGCGCAGGTGCCGTTCGGGGCTGGCGCGAAAGCCGGCGAGCCGCGAGCGCGACCGCTGCAACGCGGCGGCGACGTCGGTGAAGGGCGCGCCGTGGCCCGGGATCACGCAGCGCACCGGCAGCGCCTCGATCAGGTCGAGCACGCACCCCACGTCGTCGAAGGCGGCATCGCCGTCCAGTTCGGGGAAGACCACACCGAAGCCGTTCTCCCACAGCGCGTCGGCCGAGATCAGCACGCCGTGGATGGCATCGAACAGGATCACCGATTCCGGGTCATGCCCCGGCGCGGCCATCACCTCCCAGTGCCGCGTGCCGATGCTGAGCACCTGGCCCGGCGCCACGCTGCCCTGTGCGGTGTAGCGTTCGCAGCGCTGGCGCGTCGGCGCATAGCTCAGCGCCTGCTCATCCCAGGCCTGCACGGCCTTCAGGCTGCCGCTGGGCACGCGCACGTCCAGCGCCCATTCGCGCTGCACCGCGGCATTGCCGCCGCAATGGTCGGAATGTAGATGGGTGTTGATCAGGTGGCGCAGCGGTTTGCCGCCAAGCAGCTGCCGCAGCAGTGCCACCGTCTGTTCGGCATGCACGCTGTGGCCCGAGTCGATCAGCGTGGCGCCGTCGTCACCGTCCAGCAGCACGTTGTTCGAGGACAGCCAGCCGCGTTCCAGCACGTGCAGGCCGGGGCCCAGGGGGAGCATGCTCGTCATGCGCGCACTGTAGGCCAAGCCGGCCGTGCACTCGGGGCTAACCCGCGTGGCGCCGATCCGGCGCCGGCGTTACCGTTCGATGACATGGCGCCGCCGGCGCAGCGGGGCAGGGTTCGTTGAGCCTGTCCCGGATGTGGCGGCCGTCGGATTCGACCCACTACCAAGGAGACAGACGATGGATACCACGGCCCAGACCGGCCCGGCCCCTGTGCAGGAGCGTCCCGCACGTCGCAAGTTCCTGGGCGCTGCGGCGTCTGGCGTGGCCGGCGCCGCCGCGATGAGCGCGCCGATGATCGCCAGGGCGCAGAACACGATCGTGCTGAAGATGCAGGGTGCCTGGGGCGCCAAGGACATCTTCAACGAGATGGCCGAGGAGTACGTGAAGAAGGTCAACGAGATGGCCGGCGGCCGTCTGCGCATCGACTATTTACTGGCCGGCGCGGTGGTCAAACCCTTCGAGGTGATGGACGCCACCAGCAAGGGCGTGCTCGACGCCAGCCATGGCGTGCCGGTGTACTGGTACGGCAAGAGCAAGGTCGCTTCGCTGTTCGGCTCCGGGCCGATCAACGGCTGCGACGCGCCGCAGACGCTGGCCTGGATCTACCGCGGCGGCGGCCTGGAGCTCTACAACGAACTGCTGGCGAAGATCAACCTGGACGTGGTGGGTTTCTTCGCCACGCCGATGCCGACCCAGCCGCTGGGCTGGTTCAAGAAGCCGATCACCAATGCGTCTGAACTGAAGGGCCTGAAGTACCGCACCGTCGGCTTGGCCGCGGACTTGTTCCAGGAAATGGGCGCCAAGGTCACGCAGCTGCCCGGCGGCGAAATCATCCCGGCGCTGGACAAGGGCGTGATCGATGCCTTCGAGTTCAACAACCCCACCTCCGACATGCGTTTTGGCGCGCAGGACGTGATCAAGAACTACATGATGGGCAGCTACCACCAGGCGATGGAGTTCTTCGAGATCGCCTTCAACAAGAAGAAGTGGAACTCCCTGCCAAAGGACCTGCAGGCTATTCTTCGCTATGGCGTCGAGGCCAGCAGCTCGTCGAACTGGTGGACGGCGATGGACAACTACTCGCGCGACCTTCAGGAGCTGATGGGCAAGCACAAGGTCAATGTGATCCGCACGCCCAAGTCGGTGATGACCGAGCAGCTGAAGGCCTGGGACGTGCTGACCAAGAGGCTCTCCGACGAGGACCCGTTCTTCGCCAAGGTGGTCGAGTCGCAGCGCGCCTGGGCCAAGCGCGTGGCCTACTACATGCTCGTCAACGAGGCCGACTACGCCGCAGGCTACGAGCACGTGTTCAAGACCAAGCTGCCGGCCTGAGCAATAGGTGTCGGTCCAGGCGGGGGCGGCCAGGGTTCCGCCCCCTTTTCGTTTGCGAGGTGAACGACCATGGTGCTTGGCCTGATTCGCGGCATCGATCAATTCAGCAAGACCATCGGGCACGCGTTCGCCTGGTGCATCGTCATCCTGACGCTGGGCACCTGCTTCGAGGTGTTCGTGCGCTACCTGCTGAACGACCCCACCAGCTGGGCCTTCGACCTGAGCTACCTGATGTACGGCGCGGTGTTCTATATGGCCGGCGCCTACACGCTGTCGCGCGGCGGGCATGTGCGTGCCGACATGTTCTACCGCCTCTGGCCCGAGCGCCGGCAGGCCCTGGTGGAGCTGGTGCTGTACGTGCTGTTCTTCTTTCCGGGCATCCTGGCGCTGGTCATCGCCGGCGGCGGCTACGGGCTGGAATCGATGCGCATCCGCGAGGTCAGCGTCAACAGCCCGGCCGGCGTGCCGATCTGGCCGCTGAAGATGATGATTCCCGTCGGCGGGGCGCTGATCGCGCTGCAGGGTTTTGCCGAGGTGCTGCGCTGTCTGGTCTGCCTGCGCGAAGGCAGCTGGCCGGCGCGGCTGCACGACGTCGAGGAACTGGAGCAGCAGATCCTGCGTGAACATGCGGCCAAGGCCCAGCAGGAGGTGCAGGTATGAGCCGTTCGCCGAGCCGCCTCAAGAACGGCGCCCCGCCCCTCGGGGGCCGGGCGCGCAGCGACCTGGGGGGCTGTCATGACTGATCCCATGGTGGCCATGGTGATGCTGGGCATTCTGGTCTTCACGATCATGATCGGCTTCCCGGTGGCCTTCACGCTGATGGCATTGGGCGTGGGCTTCGGCTATTACGCCTACTTCCAGGTCGACCAGGCCTTCTTCGACAACCGCGTCTTTTACCTGCTCACGCAGAACACCTTCACGGTGTTGAACAACGACGCGCTGGTGTCGATCCCGCTGTTCCTGCTGATGGGCTACCTGGTCGAGCGCGCCAACATCCTCGGCGACCTGTTCAAGAGCCTGCAGATCGCGCTGAAGCACGTGCCCGGCGCCCTGGCCGTGGCCACGCTGGCCACCTGCGCGCTGTTCGCCACCGCCACCGGCATCGTCGGCGCGGTGGTCACGCTGATGGGCGTGCTGGCCATGCCGCAAATGATGAAGGCCGGCTACGACTCGCGCCTGGCCTCCGGCGTCATCTGCGCAGGCGGCTGCCTGGGCATCCTGATCCCGCCGTCGATCATGCTCATCGTCTACGGCGCGATGGCCGGGCTGTCGGTGGTCAAGCTCTATGCCGCGGCCATCGTGCCCGGCTTCTTCCTGGCTGGCATGTACATCGTGTACGTCGTCGTGTTGGCCATCCTGAAGCCCGAGCGGGCGCCGCCGCTGCCCAAGGAGGAGGGCGACGTGCCCGTCGGCGAAGTGGTGGTGATGTTGTTCAAGTCCTTCGTGCCGCTGACGCTGCTGATCCTGTCGGTGCTGGGGGCCATCATGTTCGGCATCGCCACGCCCACCGAGGCGGCCGCGGTCGGCGCCTTCGGCGCGGCCGTGCTGGCGATTGCGTACCGCTCGTTCACCTGGCAGGGGCTGCGCGAATCGGTGTTCCTGACGGCGCGCACCTCGGCCATGGTGTGCTGGCTGTTCGTGGGCTCGGCCACCTTCGCCTCGATCTTCGCCTACCTGGGCGGCAACGTGCTGATCAAGGACTTCGTGCTCGGCATGAACCTGAACGCGGTGACCTTCCTGCTGCTGTCGCAGGTCATCATCTTCGTGCTCGGCTGGCCGCTCGAGTGGACCGAGATCATCATCATCTTCGTGCCCATCTTCCTGCCGATGCTCGAGCACTTCGGCATCGACCCGATCCTCTTCGGCGTGCTGGTGGCGCTGAACCTGCAGACCGCCTTCCTGTCGCCGCCGATGGCCATGTCGGCCTACTACCTGAAAGGCGTCAGTCCGCCCTCGCTGCTGCTGACGCAGATCTTCAGCGGCTGCATGCCCTTCGTCTACGTGGTGCTGGTGACGATGCTGATGATCTACATCTTCCCCGGCATCGCGCTGTGGCTGCCCAATGCCCTGTACGGCCGCTAGACGATGGACATGACACGGCTCGAATGGCTGTCGGCCGGCGACGCGGCCCAAGGCATCCGCGACGGGCTGTTCGACTCGGAGCAGTTGGTCCAGGCCTGCCTGGAACGCATCCGCCAGACCGAAGGCGAGGTGCAGGCCTGGCAGCACCTGGACGAGGCGCATGCGCTGGCCCAGGCCCGCGCCCGCGATGCCGACCGGCGCGAGGGCCGCCCCACCGGGCCGCTGCACGGCGTGCCGGTGGGCCTGAAGGACATCATCGACACCCTCGACATGCCCACCGAGGACGGCACCGTGCTGCATGCCGGGCGCATGGCCGGGCGCGACGCCGCCGTGGTGGCGCGGCTGCGAGCGGCCGGCGCGGTGATCCTGGGCAAGACCGTCACCACCGAACTGGCCACCTACGCGGCCGGCAAGACACGCAACCCGCACGACCCGTCGCGCACGCCCGGCGGTTCGTCCTCCGGCTCGGCCGCGGCGGTGGCCGCCGGTATGGTGCCGCTGACGCTGGGCACGCAGACCAACGGTTCGGTCATCCGCCCAGCGGCCTTCTGTGGGGTCTACGGCTTCAAGCCCTCACAGGGGTTGGTGTCGCGCCACGGCATCCTGAAGACCTCGCGCACGCTCGATTGCGTCGGCTGGTTCGCGCGCAATCTCGACGACATCGCGCTGCTCGCCGAGGTACTGTGCGGCCACGACGAGCGCGACACCGACACGCGCGTGCAGGCCAGCCCGCCCTTCCTGCGCATGCTGGCCCAGGAGCCGCCGCTGCCGCCGCGCTTCGCGTGGGTGAAGACGCCGATGTGGCCCCAGGCCGACGCGGACACGCACGAAGCGCTGGCCGAGGTGGCCGAGGTGCTGGGGACGCAGTGCGAGTCCTTCGATGTCGGAGAATCGGTGCGTGCGGCATGGGACTGGCACCGCACGATCATGGAGGCCGAGATGGCCTTCAACCTGGATGCCGAATGGACCCGAGGCCGCGACAAGCTGTCCTCGTCGCTGCAGCAGCAACTGCAGCGCGGTCGCGAGGTCAGCGCGCTGGACTACCAGCACGCCCAGGCCCGCATCCCGCAGCTGGTCGACGGCTTCGACGAGCTGTTCGAGCGCTTCGACGCCAT
Organism: Pseudomonadota bacterium; assembly: GCA_018261815.1. Taxonomy (GTDB): domain Bacteria; phylum Pseudomonadota; class Gammaproteobacteria; order Burkholderiales; family Burkholderiaceae_C; genus Rubrivivax. Next base: position 6,315 of record JAGTRL010000056.1, on the reverse strand, counting down.
CCTGACGCCAGCCGCGCCGGGCAGCGCGCCGCCGCTGGGCAACACCGGCGACCCGGTGTTCTGCACGCTGTGGTCGCTGTGCGGCATGCCGGCGCTGAACCTGCCGCTGCTGCATGCGCCGGACAACCTGCCGATGGGCCTGCAACTGGTGGGCCGCCGTGGCGACGATGCACGTCTGCTACGCAGCGCACGCTGGCTGGTGCGCCAGCTGCAGGCCGCCTGACGCCCACGGCACGAGAAAGGAACGACCATGTCCGTGAAGATCTTCTCCGCCATTGCCGCCGTGGTGCTGATGCTCGGCTACCTGGGCCCGGTGGTACTGAAGCTGAAGGAACTGTCGCTCGGCGCGGTGGTGTTGGTGGGTGTGGTGATGATGCTGGTCGATCTCTGGCAATCGTTGCAGAAGCCGGAGCCCTGATTCGCAGCGGTGCAGGCCGCTACTGCCGGATGCCCTCCACCTGCACCCGCAGACGCACGCGATTGGCGACGAAGGGCATGCCGAAGCTGGCGCCGAAGTCCGCGCGGTTGAGTTCGCCTTCGAAATCGCCGCCGCACACTTCGCGCTGCAGCTGCGGGTGGGTGTGGCAGCCGAAGCGCAGCGCGCGCAGCTCCAGCCCCTGGCGTACGCCACGCAGCGTCAGCTCGCCGGTCAGCGCGCTGACCTTCGGCCCGTCGAAAGAGAAGCGCGAGGCCACGAAGCTGGCCAGCGGATAGGTTTCGCTGGCCAGCAGGTCGCCCTGGAGCAGGCGTGCGTCGAAGGCCGGCATGCCGGTGTCGACCACGGTGGTGGGGATGCGCAGCGACACCCAGCCGCTGGGCACCGTGCGGTCCAACTCGACATAGCCGTCGATCTGGCCGAAGCGCCCGCGCAGCGTCGAGGTGCCGAAATGCATCACCTCGAAGTGCACGAAGCTGTGCTGCGGGTCGAGCCGGTAGACCACTGGCTGAGCAAGCACCGGCAGCGGCACGGACAGTGCCAGCAGCCAGGGCATCAGCAGTCTCATGCCGGCATGTTGGCAGCATCGCTGCCGCCCCGCCTGCCGGCGGGGCGCGTGCCCCTACTGCTTGACGGCTTCCACCTGGATCAGCAGGCGCACGTCGTCGGCCATGCCGAACTCCAGCCCGTAGTTCACGCCCCATTGGCTGCGCTTGATCGTGGTCTCGAAGTCGCCGCCGCAGACTTCGCGCTTGAGCATCGGGCTCATGTAGCAGTTGAAGTTGGTGGCCTTCAAGGTTACCGGCATGGTCTTGTCGCGCAGTGTCAGCGTGCCGCTGACCGCCTCGACCTTGTCACCCTTGAAGACGAACTTGTCGCCGACGAACTTCGCGATCGGGTATTTCTCGGAATCGAAGAAGTCCGCGCTCTGCAGGTGCTTGTTCATCATCTCGACGCCGGTGTTCACCGACTTCAGATCGAATACCACCTCGACCTTGCCACTCTTGGCGGCGCGGTCGAACTGCACCGTGCCTTCCTTCTTGTCGAATCGGCCGCGGTTGGTGGACGTGCCGAAGTGGCTGACTTCGTAGGTCACGAAGGTATGCGTCGGGTCGATGGCATACGTCGCGCTGTGCACCGGGGCAACGAAGGCCAGGCCGAGGGCGGCTGCAGCAATCAGGGATTTCATCATGGTCGTGTTCCTTGGAGGTGGGGGGATGAGTGAGAGGCCGGGGATTGAACGCTCGTATCAGGCGCGACCCGGGCGCATGCGGTGCAACAGCCCGTCGTGGTCGACGAAGTGGTGCTTGAGCGAGGCGGCGACATGCATCACCACCAGCGCGCCCAGTGCATAGGCCAGCCAGGCATGCCAGGGTTTGATGCTTTCGGCGAGCTCCTTGTCAACCTGCAGCAGGTTGGGCATCGGCAACACGCCAAAGACCACGATCTGGAAGCCGGCCGCCGAGCTGTAGGCCCAGCCGACCAGCGGAATGGCGAGGCACAGCAGGTACATCGCCTGGTGCGTGGCCTTGGCCGCCAGTTGTTGCCAGTGCGGCCCGGGTGCCTCGGGTGGCGGGGCATGGCCCAGCCGCCACAGCAGTCGCAGCGCGGTCAGTGCCAGGATCGTCATGCCGGCCCACTTGTGCCAGTTGAACAACTTCACCCGCTGTATCGAGAAGGGCAGGTCGCTCATGTACAGGCCCACACTGAAGGAGCCGACGATCATCAGCGCGAGCAGCCAATGGAACGCGATGGCGACGTTGTCGTAACGTTCCTTGGCGGTGGGCATGGGTGTCGAGGTGGGCCTGGGCATTCGGTGCTCCAAAGTGTGCCGTCGGGCCGCGCGCGCCGCGTTCAGCGGGCTTGTAGCGGGTCTTCAGATTCATTGAACGGCGCCGGCGACGCGTCGTTCACTCAACGCCGCCTCGAGCCGCTGCCGCCGGGGCGTCGGAATCAGCGCGTGGCGCAGCGCGAAATCCAGCGTCACCAGGGCCGCATCGACCGTCATTGTGTCGCCTGCGGCGATGTGCAAGGCCTCATCCAGCGGCAGGCACTCGAAGCCCGCGACCTCGCCGTCCTGGTTCTGCGGGCTGAGCCCGGCCGGCAGCTGCAGGTCGAAGGCGTAGAGCCATTCATGCTGCAGCCCTTCGCGGATGTCTCGCTGCAGGCACAGCACGCTGCCGGCGCGCGCGCCTTGCATCAGCTCGGGTGGCAGGCCGGCTTCTTCCCAGCCTTCGCGCACCAGCGCCTGCCGCGGCGACTGGCCGTCGGGCACGCCACCACCGACCAGGTTGTCGTGCTTGCCGGGATCGGTGGCCTTGGTCATCGACCGCTGCGCGATCCACAGGTGCGTCGGCGTTCCCCGCAGGTCGGCGACATAGCCCGTGGCATGCGCACCCAGTGTCAGCGTGCCCCAGAAGCGGGCCGCAGCCCGCTCCATCGTGGCCAGCCGCGCTCCGCTGGCCGGGTCGAACAGCGCGAAGACTTCGTCGCGCCAGGCGCGGATCAGGCCCTGCTGGCGCAGCGCGGCATTCAGCTGCGCCAGCACGGAGCTCAGCTCGCCGGCCTCGACGCGCAGCGCCACCTGCGTGTCGTCGATGTGCAGCAGCCCGTGCGGCCAGGCGCGCAGTGCGCTCAGGTGCATGCGCGCTACCGAGCCCACCAGCGTGCCGTTGACGCTGAACGGCAGGCGCGCCGTGGCGTCGTGCGCGGCGGCGGCGCGAAGGGCCGGCCAGTCGCTCAATGGTCTGCCGCTCAGGCCGCCTTGCGCTCGGCGCCAGCGCGCCACTGCGCCATCAGGCTGTCCCACTTGATGCGGGCGGCCTTGACGTGGCGTTCCTTGACGTGGCCGTAGCCGCGGATCTCTTCCGGCATGCGTGCGATCTCGGCGGCCAGCGGCAGGTTGGCCGCGTTCAGCGTCTTCAGCAACTCGTCGATGCAGTCGCGGTACTGCTGGATCAGCGCACGCTCCGTCTTGCGCTCGTTGGTGCCGGCAAAGAGGTCGAGTGCACCGCCGCGCAGCCCCTTCAATTTCACCAGCAGGCCGAAGGCCTTGCGCATCCAAGGCCCGTAGCTTTGCTTTATCAACTCGCCCTTGTCGTTGCGCTTGGCCACGATGGGCGGTGCCAGGTGGTGCACCAGCTTGTAGTCGCCTTCGAACATCGATTCGATCTTGGCGACGAAGGCCGGGTCGGTGTGCAGCCGCGACACCTCGTACTCGTCCTTGTAGGCCATCAGCTTGAAGAGATAACGCGCGACCGCCTCGCTCAAGGCCTTGCTCTGGCCCAGTTTCGACTCGGCCGCGCGCACCTTGTCGACGAAGGCCTTGTAGGTGGCGGCATAGGCGGCGTCCTGATAGCCGGTGAGGAATTCGACGCGCTTGGCCACCATCTCGTCCAGCGAAGGCTTCTTCACGAACTCGATCACCTGCGCCGCCTTGAACAGGGCCTGCACCGAGGTCAGGTCGTGCGCGCAGCGGCGGCCCCATTCGAAGGCCGCCTTGTTGTTGTCGACCTGCACCGCATTGAGTTCGATCGCGCGCATCAGCGACGCATGGCCCAGCGGAATACGGCCCCGCTGCCACGCATAGCCCAGCATCAATGGGTTGGTGTAGATCGAGTCGCCCAGCATCTGCAGAGCCACCTGCTCGGCGTCGAAGGCGCCAACCAACGCATCCCCGACGCTGCCACGCACGGCGGCTTCGCAATTGCCGCCAGGGAACTGCCAGTCGGCGTTCTTCACGAAGGCTGCCGTCGGCGTGCCGTGGGTGTTGAGCGCGACATAGGTGCGGCCCTTCTGCATCACGGCCAGCGTGTATTTGGTGGCGCCGACGATCGAGTCGCAGGCGATCACCAGGTCGGCCTGCGCGGTGTCGACCTTGGTGGTGTGGATGTCCTCGGCACGGTTGGCGATCTGTACATGGCTCCAGGTGGCGCCGCCCTTCTGCGCCAAGCCGCCGGCGTCCTGCGTGACCACACCCTTGCCTTCCATGTGGGCCGCCATGCCCAGCAGCTGGCCGATGGTGATCACGCCGGTGCCGCCGACACCGCCGACGACGATGCCCCAGGCCTTCTCGGCCAGCGGCAGAGCCGGCTCAGGCAGCGGCGGCAGCGCCGACAGGTCGCCGCGTTGTTCCTTCTTCGGCTTCTTCAGCTGCCCGCCTTCGACCGTGACGAAGCTCGGGCAGAAGCCCTTGACGCAGCTGTAGTCCAGGTTGCAGGTGCTCTGGTTGATGCGCCGCTTGCGGCCGAACTCGGTTTCCACTGGCTCGACGCTCAGGCAGTTGCTCTGCACCGAGCAGTCGCCACAGCCCTCGCACACCAGCTCGTTGATGACCACGCGCTTGGCCGGCGTGGCCAGCTTGCCGCGCTTGCGGCGGCGGCGCTTCTCGGTGGCACAGGTCTGGTCGTAGATGATGGCGGTGACGCCTTCGATCTCGCGCAGCTCGCGCTGGATGCGGTCGAGCTCGTCGCGATGGTGCACCGTGATGCCGGGTTCCAGTGCCGCGCCCTGGTACTTCTCGGGCTGGTCGGTGACGATCACCACCTTCTGCCCTGGTACTTCTCGGGCTGGTCGGTGACGATCACCACCTTCTTCACGCCCTCGGCGACCATGCTCTTCTGGATCTGCATGACGCTGTGGCCTTCGGGGCGCTCGCCCACCTGCTGGCCGCCGGTCATCGCCACCGCGTCGTTGTAGAGCAGCTTGTAGGTAATGTTCACGCCCGCGGCGATGCTCTGCCGGATGGCGAGCGAGCCGCTGTGGAAGTAGGTGCCGTCGCCCAGGTTGGCGAAGATGTGCTTGTCCTTGGTGAACGGCGCCTGGCCGACCCAGGGCACGCCTTCACCGCCCATCTGCGTGAAGGTGCTGGTGCTGCGGTCCATCCACACCGCCATGTAGTGGCAGCCGATGCCGGCGGTGGCGCGCGAGCCTTCGGGCACGCGCGTGCTGGTGTTGTGCGGGCAGCCGCTGCAGAACCAGGGAATGCGGTCGCCCGATTCGGTCTTCAGTTCGGTGAGTTCGCGCTCGCGCGCGGCCACGATCGCCAGCCGCGTTTCCATGCGCGCGACGATGTCCTCGCCCACGCCCAGCTTCTTCAGCCGCTTGGCGATGGCCTTGGCGATGATCGCCGGCGTCAGGTCGGCCTTGGCACGCAGCAGCCAGTTCTCGCTCGGGTTGGGCATGCTCCATTCGCCGCCGGTGGCATCACCCTCGGGCTCCTCGAACTTGCCCAGCACGTTGGGGCGCACGTCGGGGCGCCAGTTGTAGAGCTCTTCCTTGATCTGGTACTCGATGACCTGGCGCTTCTCCTCGACCACCAGGATCTCCTGCAGGCCCTGCGCGAAGCTGCGCGTGATGGTCGCCTCCAGCGGCCAGACCACGTTGACCTTGTGCAGCCGGATGCCCAGTTGCCGGCAGGTGTCGTCGTCCAGGCCCAGGTCGGCCAGCGCCTGGCGCGTGTCGTTGTAGGCCTTGCCACTGGCGATGATGCCGAAGCGGTCGTTCGGCCCTTCGATGACGTTGTGGTTGAGCTTGTTGGCGCGCACATAGGCCAGCGCCGCATACCACTTGTAGTCGAACAGGCGCGCCTCCTGGTCGAGCGCGGCATCAGGCCAGCGCATATGCAGCCCGCCGGGCGGCATGGCGAAGTCCTCGGGCAGGATGATCTTCACGCGGTCGGGGTCGACGCTGACCGAGGCTGAAGACTCCACCACCTCCTGGATGGTCTTCATGCCGCTCCACACGCCAGAGAAGCGGCTCATCGCGAAGGCATGCAGCCCCATGTCCAGGATGTCCTGCACGCCGGCCGGGAAGAACACCGGCAGCCCGCAGGCCTTGAAGATGTGGTCGCTCTGGTGCGCGGCGGTGCTGCTCTTGGC
>JAGTRL010000383.1 GCA_018261815.1 Pseudomonadota bacterium | reverse complement strand
GCGCAGCTGCACTTCGACAACGTGCGCGTGCCGCAGCGCTGGCGCATCGGCGAGGAGGGCATGGGCTTCACCTACCAGATGCAGCAGTTCCAGGAAGAGCGCCTGTGGGCCGCGGCCGGCTGGCGCAAGAACAGCGAAGTCATCCAGGAGACCATCGCCTACCTGCGCGAGCGCCAGGCCTTCGGCAAGCCGCTGCTGGAGAACCAGTACATCTACTTCAAGCTGGCCGAGTTGCAGACCGAGGTCGAGGCGATGGGCGCGCTGTTCCACAAGGCGGTGGCGCTGTACGTGGCTGGCAACGATGTGACGCAGCTCGCCTCGATGTGCAAGTTGAAGTGCGCGCGCCTGGCCCGCGAGGTGGCCGACTGGTGCGTGCAGTTCTGGGGCGGCATGGGCTACATCGAGGAAACCCGGGTCAACCGCGCCTGGCGCGATAGCCGCCTGGGCTCGATCGGCGGCGGCGCCGACGAGGTGATGATGGGCATCATCGCCAAGACGATGGGCATCATGCCCAGAACATGAGACCCCCCGAAGCGGCTCACGCCGCTCCCCCCAGGGGGCAACACCAGCGGCCCGGCAGAGCCGGTTCCGCGGTGTTCGCTCGATGGCCAGATACTTCGCCCCGGATGGATGCGGCTGATGTTTGACACGCTTCTGATTGCCAACCGCGGAGAGATCGCCTGCCGCGTGGTACGAACGGCCCGCGCCATGGGCCTTCGCACGGTGGCGGTGTATTCCGATGCCGACCGCGACGCGCGGCACGTGCAACTGGCCGACACTGCGCTGCGCCTGGGCCCCGGGCCGGCGCGCGACAGCTACCTGAACATCGAGCGGGTCATCGACGCCTGCCGCCGCAGCGGCGCTGGCGCGGTGCATCCGGGCTACGGCTTCCTGTCGGAGAACGCCGACTTCGCACGGGCTTGCCGCGAGGCCGGCATCGTCTTCGTCGGGCCCACGCCTGAGGCCATCGACGCGCTGGGCAACAAGGCGGCGGCCAAGCTGCTGGCGCAACGCATCGGCGTGCCCTGCCTGCCGGGCTATTCGGGCGCGGCACAGGACATCGAAGCGCTGATGACCGAGGCCCGCCGCGTCGGCGCGCCGCTGATGATCAAGGCCAGCGCCGGTGGCGGCGGTCGCGGCATGCGCCGCTGCGACGACGTGGACCACCCCGAACTGCGCGAACTGCTGGCGGCGGCGCGGGCTGAAGCCCTGGCCTCCTTCGGCAACGGCGACCTGCTGCTGGAGCGGCTGGTCGAGGAGGCGCGCCATGTCGAGGTGCAGGTCTTCGGCGACACCCACGGCGGCGCCATCCACTTGGGCGAGCGCGACTGCTCCACGCAACGGCGCAACCAGAAGATCCTGGAAGAAGCGCCCGCTCCCGGCGTGTCGGCAGAACTGCGCGAGCGCCTGGGCGCTGCCGCCGTGAAGCTGGTGCGCGAGGTCGGCTATGTCGGCGCCGGCACGGTGGAATACCTGCTCACGCCCGACGGGCATTTCCACTTCCTGGAGATGAACACGCGGCTGCAGGTGGAGCACCCGGTCACCGAAGCCATCACCGGCCTGGACCTGGTGGAGTGGCAACTGCGCATCGCCCGTGGCGAGCCGCTGCCGTTGGCGCAGCAGCAGATCCGCTGGCAGGGCCATGCCATCGAGGCGAGGCTGTGCGCCGAGGACGCCTTCAACGGCTTCGCGCCGCAGGCCGGTCGCGTGCTGCACTGGAACGTGCCCGCCGGTGAAGGCGTGCGCATCGACCACGGCCTGGTGGCTCAGCCGGAGATCCCGCCGTACTACGATTCGATGATCGCCAAGGTCATCGCCTATGGCGCCGACCGCGAGCAGGCCAGAGGCCGGCTGCTGCGAGCGCTGGCCGGCAGTGCGGTGCTGGGGCTGCGCACCAACCGCGACTATCTGCTGCAGGCGCTCTCGGCGCCGGCCTTTGCCAAGCCCGAACTGGCCACGCGCTGGCTGGGCGAGGCCAGCGCCGCCTGGCTGCCGCGTCTGCCCGATGCGCGCTGGGCGGCGGTGGCAGCCACGCTGCTATTGCACCGCCGCAGCCGCGTCTTCGGCCCGCTGGCGCTGTGGAGCTCCAGCGGCCAGCGTGACACCCCGCTGCGTCTGGCGGTGGGCGACCAGCTCATCGACCTGCGCCTGGCCTACCGCCGCGGCGAGCCGGTGCAGGTCAGCGTCGGCGAAGAGCGATTTGCGGTCGAGATCCAGAGCGACGACGGCCACCAGGTGCAGCTGATCGTCGACGGTGCGCACGATGCGGCGTTGTGCTGGCTGCAGGGCAGCGAGGGATGGCTCGACGCCGGCGGCGCCTGCGCGGCCTTCGTCGACCGCAGCCAGGCCCCGACCGAGGTGGACGACCCCGAAAGCCACGGCCTGATCACCAGCCGCATGCACGGCGCACTGGTCAAGCTGGCGGTGGAGGTCGGCCAGCGCGTGCGCAAGGGCGAGTTCGTGCTGGCCATCGAGGCCATGAAGATGGAACACCGCATCGAAGCGCCGGTCGCCGGCACCGTGGTCGAGCTCGGCGCCGCGGCCGGCAACCAGGTGTCCCCGGGGCGCATGCTCGTCCGTATCGAGGCCGACGCGGCCTGAAGGAGAAACGTATGTCCGAACCCGCCGTCCTGTACAGCGCCGAAGCCGGCGTGGCCACACTGACGATGAACCGTCCGCAGGTGCTCAACGCCCTCAACGACGACCTGCTCACCGGGTTGCGCCAGGGCCTGGCAAGGGCCAAGGCCGACGCCGCCGTGCGCGCGGTGCTGCTCACCGGCGCGGGTCGCGGTTTCTGCGCCGGCGCCGACCTGGCCGCTGGTGCCATTCAGGAAGGCCCGCGCGACGTGGCGCAGAGCCTGCGCGAGCGCTACCACCCGATCATCCTGGCGATGCGGCAGTTTTCCAAGCCGATCGTCGGCGCGGTCAACGGCGCGGCTGCCGGTGCCGGCATGAGCATCGCGCTGGCCTGCGACATCGTGCTGGCGGCGGAGTCGGCGTCCTTCCTGCAGGCCTTCACCCGCATCGGCCTGGTGCCGGATTGCGGCAGCACCTGGTTCCTGCCGCGCATGGTGGGTGACGTGCGCGCCCGCGCGATGGTGATGCTGGCCGACAAGATCCCCGCGGCCGATGCGCTGCAGTACGGCCTGGTGTGGAAGCTCTTTGCCGACGACCAGCTCATGGCGGAGGCCTTGGCCATTGCCCGGCGTCTGGCGCAGATGCCGACGCGCGCCTACGACCTGATCAAGCAGGGCCTGGCGGTCAGCTCGGGCAACGGCCTGGGCGAGCAGCTCGAGGTGGAAGCGCTGCTGCAGGGCCAGGCCATGG
>JAGTRL010000382.1 GCA_018261815.1 Pseudomonadota bacterium | reverse complement strand
CGGCGCACGTGGCGCGTCAGCCGCGTCACCTCCACCGCGCGCCACAGGCTCATCGGCAGCAGCACCCCGGCGGTGAACAGCGCCACCGGCGACGGCCCCAGGACGCCGTAGACCAGCGAGGTCAGACCGGAGGCCACTGTCAGCCAGCGCAGCGGCACCATGGTGCGTGCATAGGCTGCCGCCAGCGTCAACAAAAAGGCCAGCAGCACCGCCACGTGGGCCAGCAGCTGCTGGGAGCTGTTTCGCACGCGCTCCAGCAGCAGTTCCCAGGCCGCCCCTTGCTGGGCCAGCAGCTGGCTGAAATCCAGATCCATCGACTCTCCTCCGAAGGTTGTTCTTCTGTACCGCTGCCCGGGGCGCACCGCCGTGCCGGGCCGGCGAAAGCGAAGTATCGTCACGCCTGCCTGCGACGTGACCGCAGGCGTCAGGACCGATGCCATGACCGCCGCGACCATCGACCCCGCCATCTTCGCCGAGCTGAAGGACACCGCCGGCGTGGACTTCGTTTCCGAGCTGGTGGCCACCTTCGCCGACGAAGAGGCGCCGCAGATGCTGGCCGAACTGCGCGACGCGCTGGCGGTCGGCTCGGCCGAGCGCTTCCGCCGCGCGGCGCACTCGCTGAAATCCAACGCGATGACCTTCGGCGCGCTGCCGCTGGGCGAGCTGGCGCGGTCGCTGGAGCTCGGCGGCCTGCCGGCCGACGACGCGCCACTGATGGCGCTGGAGGCCGCTTACGCCGACGCGGCGGCGGCACTGCGGGAGCTGGTCCGTGGCTGACAGCGGCGCGCGGCTGCTCGTGGCCGACGACAACAAGGTCAACCGGCTGCTGCTGGGGCGCAGCCTGGAGGTGCTGGGGCACCGCGTGGCCATGGCCGAAAACGGCCGCGTGGCGCTGGAGATGCTGCGGCGCGAGAGCTTCGACCTGCTGCTGCTGGACATGGAGATGCCCGAGATGAGCGGCTTCCAGGTGCTGGAGCAGATGGTGGCCGATCGGCAACTGCGCGACCTGCCGGTCATCGTCACCAGCTCGCTGGAGGGCGTGGCCCACGTGGCGCGCTGCATCGAGCTGGGGGCCGACGACTACCTGCCCAAGCCGGTGAACCCGGTGCTTTTGCGCGCGCGCATCAACTCCAGCCTGGAGAAGAAGCGCCTGCGCGACCAGCAGAAGGAGCTGGTGCGCCGCTTCGCCACCAGCGAGGTGGCCGACGACCTGCAGCGCTCGGGCTTCGCGCTGGGCGGCAAGCGCATCCACGGCACGGTGATGTTCTGCGACATCCGCGGCTTCACCTCGATCACCGAGCAACAGACGCCGGAAGAGACGATCGAGTTGCTGAACACCTTCTACACGCTGATGTTCGACGCCATCACCGGCGCCGGCGGCGTGGTCAACCAGATGGTCGGCGACGGGTTGATGTCGATCTTCGGCGCACCGCTGCCGCTGGCCGACGCCTGCGGCAGCGCAGTGCGCGCGGCGCGCGAGATGATCGAGCTGATCGAGATGCTGAACGTCGAGCGCCAGGTCGGCGGAAGGATGCCGCTGCAGATCGGCATCGGCATCGCCACCGGCGACATGATCGCCGGCTACACCGGCACGCACTCGCGCGCCACCTACACCTGCATCGGCGACGCCGTCAACCTGGCGGCGCGGCTGGAGGCCCACACCAAGCAGGCCGGCCGTGCGATCCTGATCGACGGCGACACCGCAGCGGGCCTGAACGGTGCACTGACGCTGGAGCCGCTGGGTGGCGTGCAGCTCAAGGGCAAGGCGGCGGCGGTGGAGGTCTTTGCGGTGTCCGCTTAGGTCAAGTCCGCCGCGGCACGCTGTGATAGCGTTTCGACCGGCAACGACAAGAAAAGAGGAACCCCATGTCGAAGGATCGCGCCACCGTCGGCACCGACGGCCAGCCGCTGCCCATCCTGCCACCCGAGCGCGACGCGCGCGTCTGGGCGCGGGCCTGCCGCATCATGTTCTACACGCCGGGCTTCCTGGCGCTGCTGCTGCTGAAGGTGGGCGAGCCCGCCGGTTTCGGCATCAGCATCGAGTTGCTGATGCTGGCCAGCATGTCGGCGGTGGTGGCGGTGATCTTCATGGGTTCCAGCGCCACCGGTACCGGCGCGGACGCCTCGTCCCGCACCGGCGTGTGGAGCGGCGCGCTGGTGCTGGAGCTGCTGGCCGTGGTGCCGCTGCTCACCGCGGTGCCCAGCCTGTTCCACGAACTGGCCAACAGCAAGCTGCTGCACGATGCGGTCGCGGGCGGGGCCGGGGCCGCTGCGGCGGCTGCCTCGGCGGCGGTCCCGTCCGCCGATGTCGCGCTCGGCGCGTCGGAGTTGATCCCGGCGGCCGCGATCCTGCCCTTCATGCTGTACCAGCTGGCTGGTTACGGCACGCTGCACTTCGTGCTGCCGAAGGCCGGCAACCTGGTCGCCAACCTCGGCATCCTGGTGTTGATCGTCGCTGCCTTTGCCGCCAACCGCGCGGGCAACTTCGGCGCCGAGAAGCTGTTGGTCGGCGTGCTGATCGCGGCGATGATCGTGCTGGTGTTCCACGGCGTGCTGAAGCTGCGCCGCATGCAGCAGCGCTACGACGACTTCCACCCCGACAAGGCCACGGACAAGAAGGCCGCCGCCTGATCAGGCGGCGAACTCTTCGGTGTCGATCTCGGCCTGGGTGGCCGGGTTGTAGCGCGCACCCACCACGGTGTGGCGGTTGATCAGCGCGTCCAGCCGCTGCAGCGTGGCGGCCGACAAGGCCACGCCATCGGCGGCCAGGTTCTCTTCCAGGTGCGCCAGTCGGGTGGTGCCGGGCAGCGCGATCACATGCTCGCCACGCGACAGCACCCAGGCAATGGCCAGCTGCGCCATGCTGCAGCCGGCGTCCTGCGCAATCGCGGCATAGCCATCCAGCAGCGTCAGGTTCTGCGCATAGTGGTCCGGGTAGAAGCGCGGCATGCCGCGGCGGATGTCCTTGGCGTCGAGCGTGGACACGTCGCGCAGCGCGCCGGTGAGGAAGGCGCGTGCCGTGGGGCTGAAGGCCACCAGCGATGCGCCGATGTCGCGGCAGGCCTGCAGCACGCCGATCTCGACATTGCGGCTCCACAGCGAGTACTCGGACTGCACGGCGACGATCGGGTGCACCGCATGCGCGCGCTTCAGCGTCTGCGCCGACACCTCGGACAAGCCCAGCGCCCGCACCTTGCCCTGCTGCACCAGCCGGGCCATGGCGCCGACGCTGTCCTCGATGGGCACGCGCTTGTCCCAGCGGTGCAGGTAGTACAGGTCGATGACCTCGGTGCCCAGGCGCTCGAGGCTGTCCTCGCAATTGCGGATGATGGCCT
>JAGTRL010000381.1 GCA_018261815.1 Pseudomonadota bacterium | reverse complement strand
TTCAAGGGCATGAGCGTGCTCGACAACATCATGACCGGGCGCAACCTGAAGATGAAGACCAACCTCTTCCAGCAGGCGCTGCGCTGGGGCGCGGCCGAGCGCGAGGAAACCGAGCAGCGCCAGTTCGTCGAGAAGATCATCGATTTCCTGGAGATCCAGCCCTACCGCAAGACGCCAGTCGGCCGCCTGCCCTACGGGTTGCAGAAGCGCGTGGACCTAGGCCGCGCGCTGGCGATGGAGCCGACGATCCTGCTGCTGGACGAGCCGATGGCCGGCATGAACGTCGAGGAGAAGCAGGACATGTGCCGCTTCGTGCTCGACGTCAACGACGAGTTCGGCACCACCATCGTGCTGATCGAGCACGACATGGGCGTGGTGATGGACATCTCCGACCGCGTGGTGGTGCTCGACTACGGCAAGAAGATCGGCGACGGCACCCCGGCCGAGGTGCGCGCCAACCCGGACGTCATCAGCGCCTACCTGGGAACCTCACATTGACATGAACCCCCAAGCTCACTTCTTTCGCTGCCCCCCGCGGGGGCGCTCAGTGCCCTTCGGGCGGCCGGGCGTGCTCTGATGGGACCGTTCCTCGAAACTCTGCTCGGCGGCCTGATGACCGGCATGCTCTATTCGCTGGTGGCGCTGGGCTTCGTGCTGATCTTCAAGGCCAGCGGCGTCTTCAACTTCGCGCAGGGCGCGATGGTGCTGTTCGCGGCGCTGGCGATGGCGCGCTTTTCCACCTGGATCCCGCAGTGGCTGGGCTTCGACAACAAGCTGCTGGCCAACATCCTGGCCTTCGCCGCGGCCATGGCGCTGATGGTGGCGGTGGCCTGGCTGGTGGAAAGGCTGGTGCTGGGCAAGCTGGTCAACCAGGAGGGCATCACGCTGCTGATGGCCACGCTGGGCATCGCCTACTTCATGGACGGCGCCGGCCAGACGCTGTTCGGCAGCGACATCTACAAGATCGACGTCGGCCTGCCCAAGGATCCGATCTTCATGTTCGAGAGCACCTTCCAGGGCGGCATCCTGGTCAACAAGGAAGACCTGTACGCCGCGGCCATCGCCGCCGCGCTGGTGGCGCTGCTGAGCCTGTTCTTCCAGAAGACCTCAACCGGCCGCGCGCTGCGCGCGGTGGCCGACGACCACCAGGCGGCGCAGTCGATCGGCATCCCGCTGAACCGCATCTGGGTCATCGTCTGGAGCGTCGCGGGCTTCGTGGCACTGGTCGCCGGCGTCATCTGGGGCAGCAAGCTGGGTGTGCAGTTCTCGCTGTCGCTGGTGGCACTGAAGGCGCTGCCGGTGGTCATCCTGGGCGGGCTGACCAGCGTGCCCGGCGCCATCATCGGCGGGCTGATCATCGGCGTGGGCGAGAAACTTTCCGAGGTCTACATCGGCTCGCAGATCGGCGGCGGCATCGAGATCTGGTTCGGCTACGTGCTGGTGCTGTTCGTTCTTCTCGTCAGGCCGCAGGGCTTGTTCGGTGAAAAAATCATTGACCGCGTATGACGTACGCGGGCAATGATCTTTCGGTGCAGGCTTCCTTGGCTTCAGCCAAGTTGAGCGAAGCGTGCCGCAACCAGAAGAGCATCGATCGGGTCTGAGCCATGCTGTACAGAGAAAACGGCCAGTTCAAGACCAGCTACCGCTCGGACCAGCAGGTCTTCCCGATCGCGCAGGACCGCCTCGCGATCTGGCTGCTGGTGGCCTTTGCCGCGATCGGCGTGCCGCTGCTGGCCGACGAGTACCTGTTCCGCGCCATCCTGATCCCCTTCCTGATCCTGTCGCTGGCCGCGCTGGGGCTGAACATCCTGGTCGGCTACTGCGGCCAGATCTCGCTGGGCACCGGCGCCTTCATGGCGGTGGGCGCCTATGCAGCCTACAACTTCATGGTGCGCATCGAGGGCATGCCGGTGCTGGCTGCGCTGCTGCTCGGCGGTGTCTGCGCCACCGTCGTCGGTGTGCTCTTCGGTATCCCGTCGCTGCGCATCAAGGGCTTGTACCTGGCGGTAGCCACGCTGGCGGCGCAGTTCTTCTGGGACTGGGCCTTCCTGCGCATCAAGTGGTTCACCAACTACTCGTCCTCGGGCTCGGTGTCGGTGGCCAACCTGAACATCTTCGGCCTTGCAATCGATTCGCCGCAGGCCAAGTACCTGTTCTGCCTGGCCTTCCTGGTGGTGTTTGCGCTGGCTGCCAAGAACCTGGTGCGCAGCCACATCGGCCGCGAGTGGATGGCCATCCGCGACATGGACGTGGCCGCCGCGGTGATCGGCATCCGCCCGGTGTATGCCAAGCTCTCGGCCTTCGCGGTGAGCAGCTTCATCGTCGGCGTGGCCGGCGCGCTGTGGGGCTTCGTGCACCTGGGCTCGTGGGAGCCGGCGGCCTTCTCCATCGACCGCTCGTTCCAGCTGCTGTTCATGATCATCATCGGCGGGCTGGGCTCGATCATGGGTAGCTTCTTCGGCGCAGCCTTCATCGTCATGCTGCCGGTGTTCCTGAACCAGGCCCTGCCGGCACTCGGCGGACTGGTCGGCGTGAGCATCGACACCGCCACCATCGCCCACACCGAGTTGATGATCTTCGGTGCGCTGATCGTGTTCTTTCTGATCGTCGAGCCGCACGGTCTGGCTCGGCTGTGGTCCATCGGCAAGGAGAAGCTGCGCTTGTGGCCGTTCCCCCATTGACGTGTAGGGCGGGCCGACGGGCCGCTACGCCCCTGAAATGCCGTGGACAGCGGCATCGCTGGCCGCACTGACGAGTGCATGTTGAACCTCACCTTTCGGAGACACGCATGAAATTCAGACCCTACGCCCTCGTGGCCACGCTGGTGGCCACAGGTGCCTGCACGCTGTTCACCACGACGGCGGCCTTCGCCCAGGCCAAGGAGCAGTTCTTCCCGGCGCTGGTGTACCGCACCGGCGCCTATGCCCCCAATGGCGTGCCCTTCGCCAACGGCTACATCGACTACTTCAAGCTGGTCAATGCCAAGGGCGGCATCAACGGCGTGAAGATCATCTACGAAGAATGCGAGACCGGCTATGCCACTGACCGCGGCGTCGAGTGCTATGAACGGCTGAAGGGCAAGAACGGCGGCGCCACGGTGTTCCAGCCGCTGTCCACCGGCATCACCTTCGCGCTGACCGACAAGGCGCCGGGCGACAAGATTCCGCTGATCACCGCCGGCTACGGCCGCAGCGAAAGCACCGACGGCAACGTCTTCAAATGGAACTTCCCTCTGACCGGCACCTACTGGGACGCGGCCGACATCCTGGTGCAGCATGTCGGCAAGAAGGAAGGCGGACTGGACAAGCTCAAGGGCAAGAAGATCGCGCTGGTCTACCACGACAGCCC
>JAGTRL010000055.1 GCA_018261815.1 Pseudomonadota bacterium | reverse complement strand
TGGATCCTCGGCATCAACCCGCTGACGCTGCTGGGCGCACTGGGTGGCGGCGGTGGCTCGGTGGCGCCCAGCGCACAGCAGGCTCCGGCGCAGGCGCCGCCGGCCAACGACAAGATCGCGAGCTTCGTCTCGACCGTGCTGGCCAGCACCGAGGACGTCTGGACCGCACAGTTCCGCGCCGCCGGCGGCACCTACCAGGCGCCGGGACTGGTGCTGTTCCGCGGTGCCACGCGCACCGCCTGCGGCCAGGGCCAGTCGGCAATGGGTCCGTTCTACTGTCCGGCCGACCAGAAGGTCTATATCGACCTGGGTTTTTTCGACACGCTGGACAGGCGCCTCGGCGCGCCCGGCGACTTCGCGCAGGCCTACGTGGTGGCGCACGAGGTCGGCCACCATGTGCAGCGGCTGCTGGGCATCACGGCCAAGGTGGACGGCATGCGCGGGCGCGTGCCGGAGGAGCAGATGAACGCGCTGTCGGTGCGTCTGGAACTGCAGGCCGACTGCCTGGCTGGCGTGTGGGCCCACCATTCGCAAAAAACCAAGGCCTGGCTCGAGCCCGGCGATATCGAAGAAGGCATGAACGCCGCCTCGAAGATCGGCGACGACACCCTGCAGCGCCAGTCGCAGGGCACCGTGGTGCCCGAGTCCTTCACCCACGGCAGCAGCGCGCAGCGCATGACCTGGTTCAAGAAGGGCCTGGCCAGCGGCAGCATGGCCCAGTGCAACACCTTCGAAGCTCGCCAGATCTAGGGCCGTCCGCCTACGCCTTGACCGCTCTGCGCCGGGCCGGCGCCGTGGGCCTGGGCCTGGGCCTGGGCCTGGACTTGGGCACCGCCCGCGCGGCCAGCGCGAGTTCGCGCACGCGCGCGATGTCCTCGTCGCTGAACTCGCCGTGCACGCCGGAGATCGCGGCCAGCTTCATGCCGTGCTTCAGGCCCAGCTGGTAGATCTCGCGCACCTTCGCCCACTCGATCTGGCGGCCGACGGTGAAGTTCTCGAAACGGCCCTCCAGCGCCAGCACGATGGTCTCGGCCAGGCAGGCGTAGACCACGCCGCGCGGCAGGCCGATGTTCTTCATGTGCACCTCGCCGGGCAGCTGGATCTCGCCCGATTCGATGACCAGCACGTCCGGCCGCTTGGCCACCTCGCTGGGCGGCAGGTCCAGCGGGCGCGCCACGTCGGTGATCACGCAGCCCGGCTTGACCTTCATGATGTCCAGCACCTTCTTGCCCGCGCCCGAGGTGGCCGTGACCACCATGTCCATCTGCGGCAGGTCACGGCCGGTGGTGGCGGCCAGCACCACCTTGGCGCCGGGGCTTTCCTGCTCGATCGCAGCCTTCAGCGCCAGCAGCTTGGCCGTCTCGGGCGACACCAGGTAGACCTCCTCGGCAGCGCGCACCAGCAGCCGCGCGCAGGCCGCGCCGATGGCGCCGGTGGCGCCGACGACCATGGCCTTGAATCTCACGCGCTCCTTGCCGCGCGGCCGCGGCAGCAGCCGAATGCGCAGCAGCGCGTCGTGCGCTGCCCACAGCGCGCCACTGGCGCTGTAGCTGTTGCCGGTGGTGATCGGAAGCGGCGCCTGGCGCGCCACCGTCACGCCGGCATCGCCCACCACCTTGGTGAAGGCGCCCAGGCCCATGATCTGCGCGCCCAGCTTGCGCGCCATGTCGGCCGCCGCCAGCAGCCGCCGGTAGGTGAACTCGGGGCTGTGGTTCATGATCTCCTTCGGCGTGCCGCCCACCGCGATCAGCCAGCCTTCGGCCTCGACGCCCGTGGGCGAACGGATGCCCTCGACCCGGGAATAGACGAAGGGTGGCGCATAGGCCATCACCTTTTCCAGCGAATCCATCAGCAGCGGCGGCGACACGCGCGACAGCACTTCCACCGGCTGGACCTTCTTGAAGTACTCCTGAGACAGCGGGTGGATCACGAAGGCGAAGCGGTTGACGCGCTTGAAGCCATTGGGATAGAGCAGGCGCGGCTGAAGGCCTTCGCTGCCGAGGATCTCCAGGTAGTCGTCGTCGACCAGGTCGCCGCCGTGCCGGCCGGTGGCGGCCAGCAGCATGGCATCGAACAGCGACGGGTCGATCGCATGCCCCTGCACCAGCGGCGCGGCGTCGATGACCAGGTGCACGCCCTTGTCCTTGAAGGCCGCCAACCGCGCCTCGTTGACGGTGTGGGTGATGAGGGTCTTGCCGGCCAGCTCCTCCAGGCCCAGACCGTCGAGCTGGTGCACCGGCGCGACCAGCACCGTGGCGTGGCACGCGGCGCGCTTCAGCACGTACTGCGCCCATTGCGCCATCAGTGGGCCGCTGACCAGCCGCCGCGGCACCCAGTCGGAAACGTAGTGCATGCCGCTGGCGTACAGGTCCAGCGCGTCCAGCGAGCTCAGCAGCTTGGGCGAGCCGAGCTGCAGCACCGGGTCGGCAAACCGCAGGTTGGGCGTGTACTCCGCCATCGACAAGGCCAGCTTCTGGTGCGCCAGGCCCGAGAAGAACAGCACCCGGGCGTTGTCGAAGTAGTGGCCGAGCGTGGACTGTGCATGGCGTACCGCCCATTCGAGCAGGATGTCGGCCAGCCGCTCGCCGTTGCTGAAAGGCACATGGTGGACCTTGGCGCGCAGCCGCGCCGCGCGCCGCGGGTCGGCGCCGCCGTCGGCGAGGTTGCCGCTGTCCTTGGCCAGGCCCAGGCCGATGGCGTCGGCCCGGGTGCCCCAATGGCGCAGCAGGCGACCGGCTTCGGCCACGTTGCCATCGGTGCCGAGGCGGCGCACCTGCAGCTTCTGGCCGAGCAACTCGGTGCGCAACGTGAAGTCCTGTTGGCGTTCGCCCAGGCTGATGCCGATCACCTGTTTCATCTTCGGGCCTCGCTGGAGGGGTGAAACGGCTCATTCTGGCGACGAGCGCCGGACCGGTCATTGATCGGAGACAGCTGCCGGTCGATGTCGCACAGGTGACGGCCGCACTGCCACACAGGCCACGGCAGGCTGAGTTTTGTCAACGGGGCGCCACGCCACGCCGTGCGCGCGCCCTGGGCTGTGCCATGCTTCGCCCATGCCGACGACACGACAACAACCATGAGACAGCTCAGCGCCCACGATGCCGGCTTCCTGTATTCGGACACCAGCCACTCGAACTCCAACGTCACGCTGATCCAGATCTACGACCAGAGCACCGCACCCGGTGGCAAGGTGCGCTTCAAGAGCATCCTGGCGCACATCGAGAGCCGGCTCAGCGGCCTGCCGATCTTCCGCAGCAAGCTGCAGCGCGTGCCGCTGGACCTGGACCTGCCGTATTGGGTCGACGACCCGAACTTCGACCTCGAATACCACGTGCGCCACATCGCACTGCCCAAGCCGGGCGACTGGCGCCAGTTCTGCATCCAGGCCTCGCGCATCCATGCGCGGCCGCTGGACCTGAACCGGCCGCTGTGGGAGATCTACGTGGTCGAGGGTCTGGACAGCCTGCTCGAGCTGCCGGTGGGCAGCTTCGCGCTGCTGACCAAGATCCACCATGCCGCGGTCGATGCCGAAGGTGGCAGCCGCATCGCCATGCTGCTGCACGACATCACGCCGCAGCCGCCGAAGCCGGCGCCGCCCAAACCCTGGTTCCCGCAGCGCACGCCGGGCCCGCTGTCGCTGCTGCTGCGCGGCTGCGTCAACTCGGTGCTGTCGCCGCTGCAGTTGCGCACGCCCTGGGCGCGGCGCGCCGCTGAAGGTGCCGAAGCCGCGATCACCTTCGCCAGCGACCTGCTGGTGCGGCCCGAGCAGCTGCTGGCCACCCGCTTCAATTCGGTGGTGTCGGCGCACCGCGTATTCGACACGCGGCGCTTCCTGGTCGAGGAGTTCGAGGACATCCGCAAGCTGGTGAGCGGTGCCAGCGTCAACGACGCAGTGCTGGCGGTGTGCGGCGGCGCGCTGCGTCGGCACCTGCAATCGATCGACGAGCTGCCGACCGCCAGCCTGAGCGCGGCCACGCCGCTGCAGGCACCGCAGCGCGTGCCCGGCGGGCAGGGCCTGCGCATGAGCTGGCTGCGGGTGCAACTCGGCACCGACCTGGCCGATCCGGTGCAGCGCCTGGCCTCGATCCAGGCGCAGACCGCGGCCGTGCTCGGGCCAGAGGCGCCGGCTCCCGGCGACGGCATCGACGGCAGCCACCAGGCCTCGGCCACGCTGGCGCTGAGCAGCAAGATGCAGGGCATGCTGAGCCTGGGCAACGCGCGTCGCGCGCCTACTGCCAGCTGCAACATCACCAACGTCGCCGGGCCGTCGCTGCCGCTGTACCTGAACGGCGCGCGCATGACCTACTTCTCGGCCATCATGCCCATCTCCGACGGCATGGGGCTGGTGTTCGCGGTCACCAGCTACGACGGGCGCATCGTCATCTCGCCGACCTCGTGCCGCGAACTCTTGCCCGACCCCGAAGCCTTCACCCAGCAACTGCGCGACAGCTTCCAGGAGTACCTGGCGCTGGCGCGTGCGCCGCGCCGTGCACGGCGCGCCGCACCGGCGCCTAGATCGGCACGGCCTCGTGCGTCAGCGCCCGGTGCACCATCCCCAGCACGCCCGAAGGCGCGTAAGGCTGCCACTGGCCCTCGGGCTGGGCGAGCCGGTCGGCCACGATCTGCAGCACCAGCGGGTTGAAGCCCAGGCCCACATGGCTGCCCCAGACGCGGATGTTCTCGTGCATCCTGCGGTCGCCGTCCAGCGTGGCCTCTTGCGGCGGCACGACTCCGTCGCTGAGTGAATACAGGCAGCTTACCGGCACCAGCAGCCGCTTGCCCTCACGCAGCGTCTTGGCGCGCGGCTGCATCGAATGCGCGGCCGAACCCATTGGATGCGCAATCAGGCGGTACAGCGCCTTCAGCAGCGAGGGCACCGCCGTGCCCGAGGCATCCACCGACACCGGGCTGCCCAGCGTGATCACATTGCGCACGCATTCGCCAGCCTGGTGCGCGCCGTAGAGCGCGAACACCCCGCCCAGGCTCCAGCCCACCAGGCTGACCTTGCGTCCGGTTTCGTGGTGCAGGTAGCGGATCTTCTGCTCGATGGCCGACGCATGGCCGGGGCGGAAGCCGACATTGCGGCCCAGTCCCCAGGTCTGCACGTTGTAGCCGCGGTTGCGCAGGTACAGCTCCAGCGCGATCAGCGAGCTTTCGCTGCCCATGAAGCCGGGCAGCAGCAGCACCGGATGGCCGTCGCCCTGCGGTGCCTGCATCAGCATCGGCAGCGAGTACGGCAGCGAGGCCATCTCGAACACGGCGCGCACTTCGAGCATCGAACTCAAGGTGCTGGGCCGGCCGGCGTGGGGATGTCGAGTCACCATGGGTGCAAAGTCGGGCGGATCAAATAAACAAAGCAAACGCTTTGCGATATTTGAACCATAGCACGCCGCCCGGGCAAGATGGCCCCCGCCAACAGATGGGGATACCCGAAAACGGTGGCGCAGTTGCGCGAGATCAGGCCGGATAGGTGCCGGGCAGCAGGATCGAGCGGTCCACGTTGGTGAGCTGGGTGTGGCCGCAGAAGGCCATGGTCACGTCCAGTTCCTTGTGGAGGATCTGCAGCGCCTTGGTGACGCCGGCTTCGCCCATGGCGCCCAGTCCGTAGACCATGGCCCGGCCGATCAACGTGCCGCGCGCCCCCAGCGCCCAGGCCTTGAGCACGTCCTGGCCGGAGCGGATGCCGCCGTCCATCCACACCTCGACCCGCGAGCCGACGGCCTCGACGATGGCCGGCAGCGCCTCGATGCTGGAGGGTGCCCCATCGAGCTGACGCCCGCCGTGGTTGCTGACGACGATGGCATCGGCGCCGCTGGCCGCGGCCAGCTTCGCGTCCTCGACGTCCATGATGCCCTTCAGCACCAGCTTGCCGCCCCATTGCTTCTTGACCCATTCGACATCCGGCCACGACAGGCGCGGGTCGAACTGCTCGTTGGTCCAGGCGGCCAGCGAACTCATGTCGCTGACGCCCTTGACGTGGCCGACCAGGTTGCCGAAGCTGTGCCGCCGGGTGCCGGCCATGCCCAGGCACCAGCGCGGCTTGGTCAGCAGGTTCAGGATGTTGCGCAACGTCGGCCGTGGCGGCGCGGTCAGGCCGTTCTTCAGGTCTTTGTGGCGCTGGCCGATGACCTGCAGGTCCAGCGTCAGCATCAGCGCACTGCAGTTCGCGGCCTTGCAGCGGTCGATCATGCGCGCCATGGCGTCGCGGTCGCGCATCATGTACAGCTGGAACCAGAACGGCGCCTGGGTCGCTGCGGCGATGTCCTCGATCGAGCAGATGCTCATCGTCGACAGCGTGAAGGGGATGCCGAAGGCCTTGGCCGCCTTGGCCGCGAGGATCTCGCCGTCGGCATGCTGCATGCCGGTCAGCCCCACCGGCGCGATGGCCACCGGCATCTTCACGTCCACGCCGACCATCCGGGTGGCAGTGCTGCGATTTTCCATGTTCACCGCGACACGCTGGCGCAGCTTGATCTTGTGGAAGTCGGCTTCGTTGGCGCGGTAGGTGCCCTCGGTCCACGAGCCCGAATCGGCATAGTCGTAGAACATGCGCGGTACGCGCTTCTCGGCCAGCACGCGCAGGTCTTCGATGTTGGTGATCACGGGCATGTCAGTCTCCAGATGCCTTGGTTGCGTGGTTCCGATGCTAGCGAGGCCGACGCCGGCGCTGCCCGAAGAATCTTCAGAGGCGGCGCGAAAGTTCTTCCCGGGCCTCGGCCAGTTCGTGCTCGCACTGCGCGCGCAACCAGCGCGCGAAGCGCTGCGCCGCCTCGGACTTGCCGTGCGTCAGCAGCTGGTAGTGCTGCGTCGGCCAGGCGCGCTGGCGCAGTGGCGGCAGCAGGCTGCCGGCGGCGAGCCAGTGGCGGGCGAGCGTGGGCCGGGCCAGCGCCACGCCCTGGCCGCTGACTGCGGCCTCCAGCGTCAGCCCCAGGTCCAGCAGCTTCGGGCCCTGGTCCGGTTCGGGCCAGTCCAGCCCGGCGGCGCGGAACCAAGGCACCCAGGGCTGCAGCGGCGTGCGCAGCAGCGGCGCGTGGGCCAGATCGGCGGGCTGGCGCAGGGGTGGCAGGCGGGCCAGCAGCGCCGGCGCGGCCAGTGGCAGCACCTGCTCGCACAGCAGCACCTCGGGCGCTCGCGCGTCGACCTCGCCGTAGCGCAGCTCCACGTCGGCCTGCGCTGCATTGGCATCGGCATAGGGCACCGACAGCTGCAGCTCCAGCTCGATCTGCCCGTACGCGGCACTGAAGGACGCCAGCCGCGGCACCAGGATCTGCCGCGCGAAGGTCGGTGGTGCCAGCACGCGCAGCCGTTCGCGCCGCTGCGCCGCGCGCTGGTGCAACGGCATCGCGGCCAACAGTTGCAGCGCAGCCTTGACCTGCTCCAGGTATTCCCTGCCGCTGGGCGTGAGCTGCAGCGGCTTCGCCTGGCGCGAGAACAGCGCAGTGCCGAGCAGTTCCTCGACGGTGGCCACGCGCTTGGCGATGGCGCTGGCGCCCAGGGCCAACTCGTCGCCGGCGCGCTCGAAGCTGCCCAGCCGGGCACTGGCCTCGAAGGCGCGCAGCCCGTCGATCGAGGGGAAGCGGATGTCCTGCGCCATGCTCCGCCGCAGTCTATGCCACGGCACACGCCGCCGAGCATGGCAGGATGCGCGGCATGCAACCCGCCGACGCCCTGCCGATCCTGCGCCCGCGCTGGCAACGCGTGCTGTGGCTGCTGGCCGGGGCCTGCAGCCTGCTGACCGGCATCGTCGGCATCTTCCTGCCGCTGCTGCCGACCACGCCCTTCGTGCTGCTGGCCGCCTTCTGCTTCTCGCGCGGCAGCCTGCGCTGCGAAACCTGGCTGCTGAACCATCCGCGCTTCGGGCCGATGGTGCGCGACTGGCGCGCCAACCGGGCCATTTCGCTGCGCGCCAAGCAGTTGGCCAGCGCGATGATGGTCCTCGGCTCGGCCTGGGCGGGGTGGCTGTTGCCGGCGCGTCTGGGCTGGCTGCCGGCGCTGCTGTGCATGGCGGTGGCCACGTGGATGTGGCGCCTGCCGACAGCGCCAGCGCGCCGCCCACGCTCCTAAACCTCAGGCTGCGTCGCCCTCGCCGAAGAACAGCGGCTCGCTGTCGCCGCGTGATGGCGTGGCGACGGCCGCGCGCCGCCGGCTGCGTGAGGGCGGCTCGCTGCCTTGCTTGCCGAGCATGCCGACGCGCACGCCGAGCAGGCGCAGCCGAAGCTTGAGGTCCACGCGCTTCAGGCACTCGCCGGCGGCACCGCGGATCACGGACGCGTCGGCGGTGGCTTGCGACAGCGTCAGGTCGCGGGTGACGGTGCGGAAGTCCTCGAAGCGCAGCTTGATGCCCACCGTGCGGCCGACGTAGCCCTTGCGCTGCAGGTCGGCGGCCACCTGCTCGCACAACCGGGTGAAGATCGCCGTGAGTTCCGAGCGGTCGCGCTTGGCATGCAGGTCGCGCTCGAAGGTGGTTTCGCGGCTCATCGACACCGGCTCGCTGTGCGTCACCACCGGACGGTCGTCGCGGCCATGGGCGGCGTCGTGCAGCCAGGCGCCGTAGCTGCGGCCGAAGTGCTCGACCAGCCAGTCGCGCGGCCGCTCGGCCAGCTGGCCGATGGTCGTGATGCCGAAGCCCGCCAGCTTGGCGCCGGCCTTCGGTCCGATGCCGTTGATCCGCCGCACCGGCATGGGCCAGATGCGCGTGGGCAGGTCGTCCATCGTCAGGATCGTCAGTCCATCGGGCTTGTCCAGCTCGGAGGCGATCTTCGACAGCAGCTTGTTCGGCGTCACGCCAATCGAGCAGCTCAAACCGGTGGCGCGCTTGACGCTGTTTCGGATCTCCTGCGCGACGGCGCGCACGCCGCCCAGCGGGTCGTGAGCCAAGGGTTCGTGCACGCCCGGCACCTCGCTCAGGTCGATGTAGATCTCGTCGACGCCGCGGTCCTCGACCAACGGCGTGACCTCGGCCACCGCGGCCTTGAAGAGCATGGAGTAGCGCCGGTACTCGTCGAAGTCGACCGGCAGCAGCACCGCATCTGGCGCACGCTGCGCCGCCTTCATCAGCCCCATCGCCGAGAACACGCCCAGGTCGCGGGCCGCGTAGGTGGCGGTGGTGGCCACGCCGCGGCCCGCGTAGTCGCGCAGCCGCGCAAAGCGCCGCGTGCCGTCGGCCAGCAGCACCGGCTGGTGGCGCCGACCGCCGCCGATGACCACGGGCTGGCCCACAAGCTCGGGATAGCGCAGCAGCTCCACCGAGGCATAGAAGGCATCCATGTCGAGGTGCGCGATCCAGCGGCGCGGCGGCGAGGGCATGGCAAGATTGTCGCGCCGCGGGAGCGCGGGAACATGATGATCGACCCCTTCCAAGGACCCCGCCGCATCCGCCGCGCCGCGGCCGGGCTGGCCCTGTGGCTGTGCGGCGCGATGGTGGTGGAGGCCGCGGCCGTGGACATCGAATCGCTGTGGGACTACGCCGACCCGGCCGCCAGCGAACAGCGCTTTCGCGACGCGCTGGCCACGGCGTCGGCCGAGCAGCAACTGGAGTTGCAGACGCAGATCGCACGCACCTTGTCGCTGCGCCGCCGCTTCGACGAGGCCCATCGCCTGCTCGACACGCTGCAGCCGCGCGCGGCCACCACGCCTGCGGTGCAGGTACGCTTCTGGCTGGAACGTGGCCGCAGCTTCAACTCCGCGGGCCAGCGCGAGCCGGCGCGCGCCCTCTTCGAGCAGGCCTTCGCGCAGGCGCAGGCAGCCCGGCTCGACGCGTTGGCGGTGGACGCCGCGCACATGGTGGCCATCACCCACGCCGGCAGTCCGGCGGCGCTGGACTGGAACCGCCGCGGCATCGAGCTGGCGCGCGCCTCGTCCGACCCGCAGGCACGGCGCCTGGTGCCGGCGATGCTGAACAACAGCGCCTGGGATCTGCACGAGCTGGGCCGCCCGGCCGAGGCGCTGCCACTGTTCGAGCAGGCGCTGGCCGAATGGACGGCTCGCGGCAAAGCGCAGCAGATCATGGTTGCCGAATGGTCGGTGGCGCGCTGCCTGCGCTCGTTGGGGCGCCACCCCGAGGCGCTGGCGCGCCAGCAGGCGCTGCTGGCGGCGCACCAGCTCGCCGGCAGCAGCGACGGCTATGTCAATGAGGAAATCGCCGAGAACCTGCTGGCGCTGGGCCGGGCCGATGAAGCCAGGCCACAGTTCGCCATGGCGGCCCGGCTGCTGGGGCAAGACGAAGGCCTGGCGCAGGCCGAGCCGCAGCGCCTGGCGCGGTTGCGCCGCCTGGGTGGCCCGGATTGAGCCGCCGCGCTCAGCGACGCAGGGCCGTGCGCGGTGTCAGCCGCTCTTCGGCGGAGACATCGGCAGCGGGGTCCATCTCGGCTGCGATCTGGGTGCACACCGCACGGCACAGCATGGCGGCGCGTTCGCTCTCAATGCGGTAGTAGATCTGCGTGGCGTCGCGGCGCTTGCCGAGCACGCCGGCGCGGTACAGCGTCGACAGGTGCTGGCTCATGTTGGGCTGCGTGGTGTCGATGTCGCCCAGCAGCTGGGAGACGTTCTTCTCGCCGCGGCACAACGAGCTGATGATCTTCAGCCGGATCGGCGTGGACAGCAGGCCGAACAGTTCGGCTGCCGTGGCGAACACGGTTTCGGATTCGTCTTGTGCCTGGCTCATGCGGCCGCCCTCGATGGACTCCATGCGAATATGCGCAGTCAATGATGCTGCACTGCGACAGGCGCCGTCAAGCGCAAGGCCCTAGCGGCCGCTGGCGGGACGCGCGGCAGGGCTGATGCCGAAGCGATAGTGGTCGCGCTGCAGCACGGCCGCGACGGCGGTCACTTCTTCGGGGAACAGCCCCAGGTTCAGCTCGGTGCTGCAGTAGTCGACCATGCCGCGAAGCGCGGCGGGCGTGTTGATCTTGCCGTTGGGCCGATAAATCGAAGAGCCGTCGGCACCGACCTTGCGCGCGTGACATTCGCTGCAGCGGTTCTCGCGGATCAGTCTCTCACCCAGTTTCAAGTCGGCATCGCGAAACAGCTTGGGCGTCTGCGCGCCGGCCGAAGCCCCCACGCCGATCAAGGCGCTTGCCGAAAGACAGGTCAACCAGTTCATGAGTGGCCTCCACATGTTGGCGTCTGGGCGAAGGGTGGGACTGCAAGGTCGATTCAGGGCCGTTCAGTGCCTCACGAAGCCAGCCCTTGCAGGTCGAGCACGTCGTCTTCGAACATCTCGCCCGGTATCACCTGTTTCAACCGCCCCTGCCGATCGACGACGACGGTCAATGGAATGAGGTTGCGCGTGGACAGCGCCGCGGCCATCGGCTGCGTATCCAGCGTCACCGCGAAGTTCAGCTCGTGCCGCTTCAGGTAGCGGGCCACCGCTTGGGGATCCTTGTCGCGGGCAATCGTCAGCAATTCGAGCGGTTTGCCGGTGGCAGCCAGCCGCAGCTTCTCGACATGGGCGTTGTGGCGCCTGCAGAACGGGCAGGTGGTCGACCAGAACACTGCCACCACGGCCTTGCCCTGCGCCTGGGCTCCCGTCCAGCGCGAGCCATCGAGCATCGTCACCTCGGGCCAACGCACGACATCGCCGGGCGATGCGGCTCTGGCGATCAGCGGCCCGGCGGCGGCGAGCCCGAGCCCGCCGTGCAACAGCGCCAGCAGCTTGCGTCGGTTCATGCGCATCATTTTGCGCCCTGCTCCATCAGCAGGTAGGTGTTGTAGGCATTGATGCGGTTGGCCGCGTTGAACAGCGGCAGCGTGTCGAAGCGCGACCAGTCGGTGCGCGCATAGGCTTCCTCGAAGGGGTCCATGCTGCGTGCCGCCTCGCCCATGGTCTGGCGCAGGTAGACCAGGTAGTCGCGGGTCAGCTCCAGGTCGGCCCGCGCACTGCGCGACACCGGCCCGTGGCCGGGAATGATGACGCTGGCGTCGAAGGCCAGCAGCGTGTCCAGTGCGGTGATCCAGCGGCCGCTGTCGGCCTGGCCGACGAAGGGAATGCGCCCGCGGAACACCAGGTCGCCCGCGATCAGCAGGTTGCGCTGCGGCACCCACACCACCAGATCCTCGGGCGTGTGTGCCGGTCCGGTGGGCTGCAGCACGAAGTCGAGGCCGCCCAGTTGCAGCGTGGTGCGCTGGTCGACCCAGCGATCGGCCGGAACGAGGCGGGTGTCGGCATCCACCGCCGGGGCCAGATCCTCGCGGCTGGCCTTCAGGCGCAACGCCGCGGTTTCGGAGTTCAGGTACAGCTGGCCGTCCTTCTGGGCAATGATGGTCGCGCCCGCGTCCTTGAAGGCCTGCAGCCCGTAGATGTGGTCGGCATGGTAGTGCGTCACGACCACGTAGCGAACCGGCGCTGGGGTGATGCGACGGATCTCCGCCAGCAACTCGGCTGCCAGGGCCGGTGAGCCCAAGGCGTCGACCACCAGCACGCCGTCGCGCGTGACGACGAAGGCCGCGTTGGAAATGAAGTTGCGGTTGGCGCTGGAGCCCAAGGCGGACACGCCCTGGACCATGTAGGTGTCGGGCGCCACCTTCACAGCCTTGGGCATCAGCGGCTGTGCAGCGACGGTTGAGAGCGAACCCAGCAAAACGACAGCCACGACGACGAACAAGGTCTTGAACATCAGCATCAGCTGATATTACGCCGTGCGAGGCCGCGGCGCCAGCCATTTCGGCGCCACCTGCAATGCCTTGCGCTCAAGCGAGTTGGGGAAAACAGCTAGTGCGAAGCGGTCGCCGAGCAGGCTGAATTCGGTTCAAATAAGCGTTGACTGATAAATCAACGCCCTGCCGCGATGCTGAACGCGGCGATCGGACGGGCCACAGGAGTCAAGCATGCACATCACCCTTCGCCGCGCTGCGGCACTGTTGGGTCTGTTCGGGGCCATCGGCCTTGCGCAGGCCCAGGATGCCAACCTGGCGCGCAACCTGGCCGCCACCTGCGCCAACTGCCATGGCACCAACGGCCATGCGCGCGGTGACATGAAGCCGTTGGCCGGCCTGTCGGCCGAAAAGATCGTCGCGATGATTGCCGACTTCAAGAGCGGCGCGCAGCCCGCGACGATCATGCATCAGATCTCCAAGGGCTACACCGACGAGCAGATCAAGTTGGTGGCCGGCTTCTTTGCCGCGCAGCCGGCCAGCAAGTGAGGGCGACGCAATGAACACCGTGAACTTCGGGCGCCGCCAATGGCTGGGCGCCGGCGCGGCGCTGGCCGCCACGTCGCTGGCCGGTTGCGCTGGCATGTCGGCGTCGGGCCCGTCGATCGGCCGTGTCGTCGTCGTCGGTGGCGGCTATGGCGGCGCCACCGCGGCGCGCTATCTCAAGCTGTGGGGCGGCAATGTCGACGTGACGCTGGTCGAGCGCAATGCCGACTTCGTGTCCTGCCCGATCAGCAACCTGGTGCTCGGTGGCTACAAGCAGATGCCCGACATCACCCGCGGCTACAGCGGTCTCAAGTCCGTGGGCGTCAAGGTGGTGCAGGGCGATGTCACCGCCATCGACGTGCCCGGCAAGAAGCTGCGCCTGGCCGGCGGCGGCGAGCTGCCCTACGACCGGCTCGTGCTGGCGCCTGGCATCGACTTCATGGCCGACCAGGTCGGCGGCCTGCAGGCGGCGCTGAACAGCGGGCGCGTGCTGCACAGCTGGAAGGCCGGGCCGCAGACCGTGGCGCTGCGTCGGCAGATCGAATCGATGCCCGATGGTGGCGTGTTCGCGCTGTTCATCCCCAAGTCGCCGTACCGCTGCCCGCCCGGGCCCTACGAGCGGGCCTGCGTGGTGGCCAGCTACCTGAAGACTGCCAAGCCG
The DNA here is from genome assembly GCA_018261815.1 of Pseudomonadota bacterium. Taxonomy (GTDB): domain Bacteria; phylum Pseudomonadota; class Gammaproteobacteria; order Burkholderiales; family Burkholderiaceae_C; genus Rubrivivax. Next base: position 4,420 of record JAGTRL010000055.1, on the reverse strand, counting down.
AAGTCGAAGGTGCTGGTGCTGGACGCCAACCCGGAGATCCAGTCGAAAAAGGCGCTGTTCGAACGCGCCTTCAAGCAGCACTACGAAGGCATCCTCGAGTACCGTGCCAATGCGGAGCTGAAGGAACTGTCGGGCAACGTGGCCAAGCTCGACTTCGAGGACGTGAAGGCCGACGTGCTGAACGTCATCCCGCCGCAGCGCGCCGGCGACCTGGCGCGCGGCGCCGGGCTGCTGAACATGAACAACCGCTGGGTCGGCGTGAACTGGCTGACGATGGAGTCCACCGCCGCGCCGGGCATCCACGTGCTGGGCGATGCCACCTTCCCGGCGCCGATGATGCCGAAGTCGGGCCACATGGCCAACCAGCATGCCAAGGTGGCGGCTGCGGCGATCATCCAGCTGCTCAAGGGCGAGCCGGTCAATGCCACGCCGGTGGTGATGAACACCTGCTACAGCTTCGTCAGCGGGCGTGAAGCCATGCACGTGGCCTCGGTGCACCAGTACGACGCCAATGACAAGACCTTCAAGACCGTGCCCGGTTCGGGCGGCGTGTCGGCGGCAGCCAACCAGATCGAGGCACGCTACGCCTTGTCCTGGGCAGAGAACATCTGGGCCGATTCGCTGGCGGTGTGATGGGTCTCATGTTCCGGTGCAGGCTCACATCGCGCAGCGATGTGAAGGCGCCGCAAGGCGCCGGCCGGAGCCAGAACATCTGGGCCGATTCGCTGGCGGTGTGATGCCGGCTGGCGGGCTTGAGCTCAGTCGAGCCCGCTGATGTAGGACGACACCGCCTTCAGCTCCAACTCGCTGAGCTTGCTGGCGATGGCGTGCATCACCGCGTTGTCGTTGGTGCGCTCGCGCTTGTTGAAGGCGCGCAGCTGGTTTTCGGTGTACTGCGCATGCTGCCCGGCCAGTCGCGGCAGCGTCTCGGTACCACCACCGTTGGCGCCGTGGCACCCGGCACAGGCTGCCACGCCGGAGTAGGGGTTGCCGCGAACGAACACGAAGCGCCCGACCTGGGCCAGTTCGGGGTCGTCGACCTTGTGCGCCTGCGGCTTGCGCGCTTCGAAGTACGCGCCCAGGGCCTTGAAGTCCGCGGGCGACAGGTCGTCGACCATCGGCTTCATGGTGCTGCTGGCGCGCTTGCCCGATTTGTAGTCGGCCAGTTGCCGCTCGATGTAGCGCGCATGCTGGCCGGCCAGCCGCGGGAACACCGGGCTGGAACTTTCGCCATCGGCGCCATGGCAGATGAAGCACTTGCCTTGCACGATCTCCTCGGCGCGGGCCTTGTCGTCGGCTCCGTGGCAGGCGCCTGCGGCAACGAGCAGTGCGCCGGCAAGTAGCAGGACAAATCTCATGGGGTCTCCGCAGCGTCGTTGTTCATGCAGCCGCGCCAGTGGTCGAGCCGCCGGGCATGGCCTGGTCCAGCAAGCCGGCAGCGCGCTGGTCCACCAGTCGGTCGGTCAGCGCCGCGGCGGCCCACATGGCGCACAGCGTGACCCAGGAGGTGATGGTGAACACGGCCGCGCCGGACAGTCCCGCACCGACTGCGCAGCCACCGGCGAGCATGCCTCCGAAGCCCATCGCCATCGCGCCGAGCATGTAGCGCGGCATGCTGGCACCGCCTTGAAACCCTTCCAGTCGCAACTCGCGGAACAGCGCCGCGGCGATGAACGAACCGAGGAACACGCCCGGCATCAGTCCCAGGTCAAAGTTGGGTGGCTTGTCGGTGACGAAGAGCACGCGGGTCAGCACCTCGGCCGATGGGCCGGTGAAGCTCAACGCCTGGATCGGATGCGGGTCGAAGGACGCCTTCGAGACGGCATAGGTGGCCCACCAGGCCGCGCTGATGCTCAGACCCACGCCAATGGCTCCGGCCCAGCCCCAGGCCGGCACGCGCTGGCGCCGGGCCCAGTAGACCGCCGCCGCGAGCCAGACGGCGCCGAACAGCAGCGCGCCGCCATGGCCGATGCCGGTGCGCGCAACCAGGTCGCGGGCCACGCCGCCGTCCACCGTCCAAAGCTCGGACAGCGACTGCCGCAAGGGCGACAACGCGCCGGTCCAGGCCGCCTGGGCCGTGACCGCGAACACCAGCCCGGAGATCACCGAGCGCAAGTTGCCCTGGGCGGCCAGCACCAGCAAGCGGCTGGAGCAGCCGCGCGCCAGGATCATGCCCATGCCGAACAACGCACCGCCGATCGCCGCACCCGACAGGCTGCCGCGCGCCGCAATCTGCCGTGCATCACTGGCGTCGAACAGGCCCAGCAGCACCAGCGCCTGGGTGGCCAGCACCGCGGTGGAGAAGGCGAACAGCCACACTGTGAGCTTGCCGCCGGTGACGCTGCGCGAGAACTCGATCACCGCCGAGCGCAGGCAAAAGCGCGAGCGCTGCGCCAGGAAGCCGAAGGCCAGGCCGATCAGCAGGCCGGCCAGCGCGAGCGTCCAATCCTCGCCGAGCCGGTCGATGACGGACTGCAGGCCCATGGCGAAGCCCTGCCGCTCAGGGCTTGATGTAGGCCTGTCCCGCCAGCTGCAGCTTGGCGATGCGCACCACGCCGGAGGGCGTGAAATTCGCCTCCTGCATGAACTGCTCCTTCTTCAGGTTGCGGTTCTTCAAGGTGATCTCGCAGATCTCGAAGGTCACGCCGCGCGCCACCAGCGCCGCCACCGGACCGGCGAAGGCGCCGCCGTTGGCGTCCTTGGCGCCTTCCATCAGGAAGTCCACGCCGTTGGCATGCGTGACCACGGTGATCTTCGTGGTTGGCTCGGTGTCGAGGTGGTTGCGGATGTTGCGCAGGCCCTTCACCGCCTGGGTGTTGGCATCGTCGATGTGGTAGACCACCTTGTCCTGCGCCCAGGCCCCCAGGCTGGCGGCGGCGAGGATCGTGGCAGCGAGAAATTTGCGCAGGTTCATTGGCATGGCTCCTTCGGGTGGGGGATCGACGCGGGATCAGGCGATGCCAGGATTGCTCTGGACACCGATCAGCTGGGGCGTGTTGATCGCGCGCGGCTTCACGCGCCCGCCGGGCTGCGACTTCAGCCACGTCTCCAGCAACTCCCACACCGGCTTGTTGCCGGCGTTCCTGGCCTCTTCGGCCACCGGCGCCCAGCCCGCGACCTTGTAGGTCTTGGCGGCCTCCAGCGGTTTGCCGTTCAGGCGCATGTCGCTGATGCGCGAGCCCATCGTCGCAGCCGGCGTCATCGTGTACTGCAAGCCGCCGACGCGCACCATGTCACCGCCCTGCTGGTAGTACGGGTCGGGGTTGAACAGGTTGTCGGCGACGTCCTCGAGGATGGTCTTGATCATCTCGCCGCTGATCGGCGTCAGCGTCGCATAGGGGTAGGTGACGGCCACCTGGTCCATCATCAGCTCGCGGGTGATGGCATCACCCGGCAGCAGGCTGGTGCCCCAGCGAAATCCGGGGCTGAAGGCGATCTCGGCGCCTTGCACGTCCATCAGCGCATCGCACAGCAGCTGGTCCCAGCTGCCGTTGAAGTTGCCGCGGCGGTAGAGCAGGCCGTCGGTCACGGCCAGCTTTTCGGCCAGCTTGCTCTCGTAGGGGGCGCGTATCTTCGTGATCAGCGCGTCCATCTCGGCGTCGGGCTTGAGCATGTTGCTGAAGATCGGCAGCAGGCGGTAGCGGTGCTGGACCACCTTGCCGCCCTTGACCTCGATATCCATCACGCCGAGGAACTTGCCGTTGCTGCCTGCATTGGTGACCAGAGTCGTACCGCCGGCATTGGCTACGGGCACGGCCAGCGGCACGCCGTCGTGCGTGTGCCCGCCGAAGATGGCGTCGATGCCGCGCACGCGGCTGGCCATCTTCAGGTCCACGTCCATGCCGTTGTGAGACAGCACGACGACGACCTGAGCGCCCTTGGCGCGGGCCTCGTCGACCACCTTCTGCATGTTCGCGTCCTGGATGCCGAACTCCCAGTCGGCGACCATGTAGCGTGGGTTGGCGATCGGTGTGTAGGGAAAGGCCTGGCCGACGATGGCCACCGGCACGCCGTTCATCTCGCGCATCACGTAGGGCTTGAACACCGGATCGCCGAAGTCGGCGGTCTTGATGTTCTGCGCGACGAAGTCCACCTTGCCGGCGAAGTCCTTGTCGACGATCTCCTTCACCCGCTCCATGCCGTAGGTGAATTCCCAGTGCCCGGTCATCACGTTCACGCCCAGCAGCTTGCAGGCATCGACCATGTCCTGCGCGTTCGTCCACAGGCTGGTGGCGCTGCCCTGCCAGGTGTCGCCGCCGTCGAGCAGCAGCGCGCCGGGGCGGCTGGCCTTCAGCCGCTTGACCAGGGTGCTGAGGTGCGCGAAGCCGCCGACATGGCCGTAGCGCTGCGCGGCACGCTCGAAGTCGAGGAAGGTCAGCGCATGGGCCATCGACGTGCCCGCCGGCACGCCCGCCTTCTT
>JAGTRL010000380.1 GCA_018261815.1 Pseudomonadota bacterium | reverse complement strand
CCCAGGCGGTAGTCGCGGCCGGCATGCGGCTCGTGGTCGAGCGCGCTCTTCGTGCCGCCCCAGCCCAGCCACCAGGCCGGGCCGTGCGAGCGCCAGCGTTCGGCGGCGCCGGGCTCGGCCAGCGGCGCGTCGGCGGCCAGCGGCAGCGTGGTGCTCACCGCCGCCAAACCGTAGCGCGTGCCGACGAAGGGGTTGGACAGGTCCGGCAGCACCAGGCCGCTGGCCACGGCCAGCGCGTTCAGGTCCACGTCGCTGCAGGTGGCCGAATGGGCGCGCGCCTCGTGCCCCAGCAGCCGCAGGTAGGTGGACAGCAGCACGGCGGTCTGCGCCGCCAGCAGTGCGGCGCGTTGCGCCTGCGTGCCGTGCAGCCAGTCGCAGCCGGGCTCATCCGGCCGCGGCTCGCGCGTGTAGGGCACCAGCAGCACGAGGGCATGGCCGTGGTGTGCGATCGGCCCATGCTGCTGGCGGGCCGAATCCAGCACGTCGGCCAGGATCATGTCCATGCCGGCGGCAAAGCTCTTCGGCTGGCTGCGCTCCAGCTCTTCGCCCAGCGCGGTGACCATCGGGTTGCGGATCGGCACCGGCAGCAGCGCGTCGCGCGACAGGGCGCACACCGCCGCCATCGATACGTCGAAGTAGCTGGCTGCGGCCTTCAGGTGGCGGCTGCGCTCGGCCGGGTCGTCGGGGATCTCCGCCGGCGCGGCCTGCACCGGCCCGTCGCGCACCAGGTCGAACATCGCCATGAAGCGCGCCATGGCATGCGACAGCGACAGCGGGTCGGCAGGGTCGAAGGACAGCGCGCGCATCCGCGGCACACGCGCCATGTCGGGCAGGTCGGCGCGGCGCGACAGCCGCTCGAGCGGAAAGGCGCCCAGGTGAACCGGTCGCGATCGGTTGGAGAACAGGCGCATGGGCCGCAGGATAGGCGCTGCCGCCGCCGCGCCGCGGGTTCAGTCGCGCGCCGAGGGGCGCAGCAGGAAATACAGCGAACCGAGCAGCAGCGCGGCGTAGATGCCGACTGCCAGCCACGCCAGCAGGCCCTGCAGGCCGGCGCTGCGCGACCACAGGCTCAGCGCCAGGCCGATCGCGTTGCCGAGCACGCCGACGAGCAGCAGGGCGCGGCGCGTGGCGTCATCGGTGGTCTTGCGGGCCAGCCAGTAGATCAAGCCGTAGGCGAACACTGCGCTGCCGAAGTAGCGCGCCTGCATCAGGTTGTGCGGCTCGGTCGGCACCCCGTATTGCGACAGTGCCAGTTCGGGGATGAGCAGGAACTCCAGCCCGAACAGAATGCCGATCGCACCGGCAAGCCCCAGGAAAGCGGAGAGCTTCATCGCTGCTATTCCTTCTTCGGTCGCGCTGCCAGTGGACAGCGGGCCGGATGATGCCGCATCCAGCACCGCGGTGGAAGCGAAGGTGCGTCCACGCCCCAAGGCTGGCTGCGCTCCAGTGCCGGGCCGAACGCGGCGACCCTCGGGTCGTCGATCGGCTCGATGCGCAACATGCCAGGCAGCCAGCATCCTGCCGGCACTGGGGTAGGCTCGCGCCCTGTGCGAGACCCTGCTGCCTACCAACACCCCATGCGCGCTCACCCACCCACCTACAGTGGCAGCCCCGTCGGCGACGTCACCGCGTTCGACCGCAACATGACGGCCGAAGACGCGATGGTGCACGACACCCTGTGCGCGATGCAGGCTCCGACCGGACTGGTGCGCCTGAGCGAGGCGATGGCCGCGGCCGGCCTGCGAACCCTGCGCGGCACGGGCTGGCACCCGAACGAGGTCAAGCGCGTGCTCGAACGCCTGCTGGCCGCCGGTCACGCCACGCGCGACGCACAGGGGCGCATCCGTGCGGCCGCGCCGCATGGCACGGCGCGTTTTGCCGAAATGATGCGCGACCCGCAGCGTGCCAGGGCATGGTTCGACGCCTGGCGCAAGCTGGTGCAGTTCGAGCATGTCTACTCGCTGGGCTTCCAGGAAGAGGAACAGCTGGCCGCAGCGATGCGTCTGGTGATCTACGGCGGCGGGACGCTCGAAGCGCTGGACCGCCTGGGCACGTTGGCCTACACCTTCACGCACCTGTGGAGCGGCGCATTGCGCCGAGCCGTGCTGCAGCCCTTCGACGCCATGCTTTTCGAGCGGCTCGAGCCGGCCTTGCAGGCCGATCTTGCCGACCGGATGATGGTGGTGCTGAGCGGGTTTGCGGAAACCCAGGTACGAGCGCTGGAAGACTGGCTGCTGGCCCATCTGCAAAAGGCACCGACCGTGGTGTCGCCGTCCACGCGGCTGCGCCTGGCCGAGACGCTGCTGTACCGCGGCGACCTGGCGGGCGCCCGGGCGCTTTGTGCCGATTTCGACATCGGCGATGCCGAGCTGATGGGTGCGGTGTTCGCCATGGTCGAAGGCCACTGGGAACAGGGCGCCAGCCGTTTCGAGGCGGCCTGGAAGATGATCGGCGCGGAGGTCGGGCGGCGCAAGAACCTGGCCTCGCCGGCCATCGGCTGGATCTACGTGATGGCGCTGCTGGCACAGCCCGCGCCGGCCGCCTGGAGCAAGGCGCGCAAGTTCGCCGCCGCCGAAGCCGGCAAGCGTGATGCCGCCGACCCCTTCGGTTTCTGGGGCGTGTGGGTCGACGCCATCGACCAGCGTCTGGGCGATGCGCCGAAGGCGCATGGCCATTTCCGGCTGGTGCGGCACGACCATTCGGGCATGCAGTCGCTGCAGTATCTGCACCACCTGCTGCTGGCGGCCTGGCTGCGCGTCGAAGTGGCCAAACCGGCCGATCTGCGTGCCCACGCGCTGGCGTTGGCTGAACAGTACGACGCGGCCGGCATGGCCTGGCCGGCGCGCCTGGCGCGCCGCGCTGCGGCCTCGTTGCTGGGTGAGGCGCCGACACCGGCCGATGCCGGGACGCCGTTCTTCATCGGGGCGGCACAGGACAGCTGGCGCGAGGCGCTGGCCTCGATCCTGGCGCTGGGTGGTGCTGCAGCCGACGCGCCGCGCAATGCCTCCGCCACCGTGCAGGATCGGCTGATCTGGGTGGTTTCGGCGGGGGCCGACGGCCGCATTACTGCGATCGAGCCACTGGAGCAGAAGGCCGGCGTGCGCGGCCTGGGCAAGCCGAAGGCGGTGTCGCTGGCCACGCTGATCAAGCGCAAGGATCTGCCCGCGCACGATGCTGCGCTGTTGCGTGCGCTGCGGCGCGAGGACTATGGCAACCGCCCAGTGCTGGACATCGTCGATGCCGCGCCGGCGCTGGTGCGCCACCCCTTTGTCGCCTGGGAGCGCGAGCCCACGCGTTTCATCGAGGTCAGCGAAGGCCTGCCTGCGCTGGAGATCATGACCCAGGGCGAGCACAT
>JAGTRL010000054.1 GCA_018261815.1 Pseudomonadota bacterium | reverse complement strand
CAACATCATGTCCTGCCTGCTGGCCAAGCGCATGGGCGCGCAGCGCGTGCTGGCGCTGATCAACCGCCGCGCCTATGCCGACCTGGTGCAGGGGCAGGGTACGCAGATCGACATCGCGGTGTCGCCGGCGCAGACCATCATCGGCGAGCTGCTGGCGCACGTGCGCCGCGGCGACGTGGCCGCGGTGTACAGCCTGCGCCGCGGCGATGCCGAGGCGCTGGAGGCGGTGGCCCGCGGCGACGAAAAGAGCTCCAAGGTGGTGGGCCGGCGCATCGACCAGCTGCCGTTGCCGCCGGGCGTGATGATCGGCGCCATCGTGCGTGAGGGCCCGGGCGTGGATCTGATGCCGGCCAAGGAGGTGATCATCGCGCACCACGACACGGTGATCCGCAGCGGCGACCATGTCATTGTCTTCGTGCCGCGCAAGCGCATGGTGCGGCAGATCGAGAAGCTGTTCCAGGTCGGCGCGACCTTCTTCTGACATGGCCCCCCCCCGTAGCGCCTGCGGCGCTCCCTTGCAGGGCGCACCGAGCCAGAGGCTCGGTCCCTTGGCCGGCACGGGCAGCCCGCAGGGGCTGCCCAAGTCCGGCTTCGGCCCCCAGGGGGGCGACGCCAGCGGCCCGGCGAAGCCGGTTCCGCGGCGTCCGCTCGAAGCGCTGCCGCGGCTCGCAGGCCGCTGGCCCTGTGCCCTTTTGGGAGATTCATGAACTCCCCGCTTGCGGTGACGGCGCTCATCGGCCGCGTGCTGATGCTGTTCTCGCTGGTGATGGCGGTGCCGCTGACCTTTGCGCTGGCGCAGCACGATCCGGCAGAAAACGCCTTCCTGGTGGGCATCGGCGCAACCTTCGCTGCCGGCGGTGGCCTGAGCCTGGCGACGCGGCGCTTCCGGCGCGAGCTGCAGCTGCGCGACGGCTTCGTGCTGGTGGCGCTGGTGTGGCTGGTGCTGCCGGCCTTCGCGGCGCTGCCGCTGCTGCTGGCGATTCCGGGGCTGAGCGTCACCGATGCCTACTTCGAGGCCATGTCCGGCTTCAGCGCCACCGGCGCCACCGTGCTCACCGGGCTGGACGAACTGCCGCTGTCGGTGAACGTGTGGCGCTGCTTCCTGCAGCTGGTGGGGGGGCTGGGCATCATCGTGCTGGCGGTGGCCATCCTGCCGCTTCTGGGCGTGGGCGGCGCGCAGCTGTTCAAGACCGAGATGACCGGCCCGATGAAGGACGCGCGGCTGACGCCGCGCATCGCCGAAACGGCGCGCGGGCTTTGGGGGGTGTACTTCGTGGGCTGCGTGGCCTGCTTCTTCGCCTACCGCGCCGCGGGCATGAGCTGGGCCGACGCCTTCATGCACATGTGCACGACCATGAGCCTGGCCGGCTTCTCGTCGCACGATGCCAGCTTCGGCTTCTGGAACTCGGCCCTGATCGAGGGCGTGGCGGTATTCTTCATGATGCTGGCCGGCATCAGCGTGGCGCTGTACTTCGTCGCCTGGCAGCAGCGTTCGCTGCGTCCACTGTGGCGCAACGTCGAGGCACGCGCCTTCGTTGCCGTGATGGTCGGCACGGTGCTGCTGATTTCGCTGTACCTGTGGCTCGGCGGCACCTATGCCACTTACCCTGAGGCGCTGCGCCACACGGTGTTCCACGTGGTCTCGGTCGGCACCACCACCGGCTATGCGTCGCAGGACTATGCGCAGTGGCCGCCCTTCGCGCCGCTGCTGATGATCCTGCTGGGCTGCTTCGCTACCTGCGGCGGCTCCACCGGCGGGGGCATCAAGATGATGCGCATGCTGCTGCTGCTGAAGCAGGCGCGGCACGAGCTGGTACGCATCGTGCACCCGAACGTGGTCAACCCGGTGGTCATGGGCGGTCAGATCATCGATGGCCGGCTGATGCAGAACGTCATCGCCTACATGATGGTCTACGGCGCCACGCTGGTGGCGCTGACGATGCTGCTGCTGTTCAGCGGGCTGGACGTGGTGACGGCCTTCACCGCGGTGGTGGCCTGCGTCAACAACATCGGTCCGGGGTTGGGCGAGGTCGGCCCGGCGGTGAACTTCAAGGGCTTGAGCGACTTCCAGACCTGGGTCTGCACCTTCGGCATGATGCTCGGCCGGCTCGAGCTGCTGTCGCTGCTGGTGCTGTTCACGCCGCAGTTCTGGCGGCGCTGAGCTGCGCCGCCGCAAGGCCTGCGCTGCATGGGGTGATCGGGCCGTCCGTAGACTGCCCGGCATGCGCCGCTTGCTGCTCGCCACTGCTCTGATGGCCCTGCAGGCCGCCGCCGCGGCCCAGCCCGATGCGGCGCGCATCGATTGGCAGCTGCTGGGCGGCTTTGCCATCGCCCGCACCGAGACCACGGTGGGCCAGTTCCGCCGCTTTGCCGAAGCCTCCGGCATGCTGACGCGCGCCGAGCGCGAAGGTGGCGGCGAGGTCTACGAAGCCGGCTGGGTGAAGAAGCCGGGCTGGACCTGGCGCACGCCCTTCGGCGGTGGCCGCGCCGCGGCCGACGACGAGCCTGCCGTGCACCTCACGTACCACGAGGCGCAGGCCTTCTGCCGCTGGGCCGGCGGCCGGCTGCCCAACGATGCGCAATGGCTGCAGGCGGCCTACACCGAGCAGCGCGCCGCGCCGCCGCCGCCCTTCGAGCGCGGCCGGACCTACCCGTTCCCCACCGGCGAGCGGCCCGCCGGCGCGCAGTGCCTGGACGACTGCGGGCCCGAAGCCCGCACGCGGGCCATCGCGCACGGCGCGACGCTGCTGCGCGGCCACGGGCACGCGCGGGTGAGCACCACGCCGGCTGGCGTGAACGGCCTGCACGACATGGGCGCCAACGTCTGGGAATGGGTGGACGAGCCGCCCGGCGCCAGTGCCAACGCCGAGCGTCGCACACGTGGCGGGTCGTGGTGGTACGGCCAGGCGCAGATGCGTGCCGAGCACCTGCAGTCCAAGCCCGCCGACACCGCGGTGGTCTACATCGGCTTTCGCTGCGTACGTGCGCACCACTGAGCTCCCGGGCCGGCCTGCGCGCAGCGCCCCGCGCCGGATCACGCAGCCGTCCCGACCTGCCTCTGGCCGACCTCCACAACGACCACGGCGCCGCCGCCCGGGCCGCTTTCGATGTTCAGGGATCCGCCAAGTGCCCTGACACGCTCGGTCATGCCCTTGAGCCCGAATGCCAGCGGGCAGCGCCGGCCTTCGCGCTGCAGCCCGCGGCCGTTGTCGCGGATTTGCATCGTCAACAGGCCATCGGCCCGTGCCGTGAGCTGCAGCTCCACCTGTGTGGCGCCTGAGTGCTTGGCCACGTTGGTCAGTGACTCCTGGGCCACTCGGTACAGGCAGATCTCGATCTGCTCCGAGACCGCTGGCCATTGGGCATCGTGCTGCGGGGTCGCGACACGGGCAGCGATGCCGGTGCGCTCCTGGAACTGCTGGCAAAGCGCTTCAAGCGCCGGCAGCAGGCCCAGCTCCTCCAGTATCAGCGGACGCAGGTCGTTGACGATGCGACGTGTCGACAAGACGGCGGTGCCGGCCAACCTGTCCAGGCGGGCCACCAGCGGCGCCAGGCGCTTCGGGTCGGCGGCCAGCTCCGACTCGATCGCGGCGACGTCCATCTTGATGGCTGCCATCACCTGTTGCAGCTCGTCGTGCAGCTCGCGAGCGATGCGCCGGCGCTCCCGGTCCTCGACCCGGTGATGCTCGGCCATCAGGCTGCGCAGCTCGGCCTGCGAGGCGCGCAGCTCGGCCTGCAGGCGTCGCGCCTCGGTCACGTCGCGCAGGATTGCGGTGATCAGGGGCGAGTCCTCGCGGGGCACGGCCGACAGCGCCGCCTCGATCGGAAACTCGCTGCCGTCGGCGCGCAGGCCGATCAGTTCCAGCGGCCCCGGCGCGCCGCGGGCCGCAGGGTCGACGGCGACCGCAGCTTCGACCGCCAGGCGCTGCGCCTGGCGCAGCCGCTGCGGAAACAGCTGCTCCAGCGTCGTGCCGACCATCGCGTGGCGCGGCGTGCCGAAGCAGCGCAGCGCCGCCGTATTGGCCATCAAGATCGACAGGCTGGCGTCGGTGACGATGATCGCGTCGCTGGCCGACTCCAGGATGCTCAGCAACTGGGCCTCGCGCAGGCGCAGCTCGGCGGCGCTGCGCTCGCGCTGCTCGAAGGCGTCATCGATCAGGCTGCGCGCCTGGCGGACCTCGATGATCTCGGCCGGCGGCTGCGGGCTGCCGGGCGGGTCGGACAGCGAGCGCACCGAGCGGGCCAGGCGCCGGCTGGCCAGCCGACCGCCGATCCAGGCGGCCAGCAGCCCGCCGAGCACGATCGCCGCCAGCAGGGCTGCGCTGCGCTGGCGCCCGCGCGTGGTCAGCTGGTGCAAGGCGCGCACCTCGACGCTCCACGGCGCCACGTTCAGCGTGCCGGTGACGCGCATGTCGTCGTCGGCATCGGCCGGGTCGCTGACCGCGCCGCGCCTGGCGAGCAGCTTGCCCTGGCCGTCGAACAGCGCCACGCTCCACCCGGCGGCGACCGGCAGGTTGCCCAGCAGCCCATCCAGCTGGCGCAGCGGAACGATCGTGCCGACCACGAAGTTGACCTCGTCGTCGCGCCGCACCGGAGCCGCCAGACCAACCATCGGCTCGCCCGCCACCGTGCCGTCGAACAGGTCGCCCACGGCGGGCACGCCGCGTTCCAGCGCCAGCCTGACGGCGGAACGGCCGGCCGGCGTCGGCGCGGCGGGCGGCGCGGCGCCCACCGGCACCATCGTGTGCAGCCGCGTCTGCCGTTGCGAGTCGATCAGCGCGACATGGCTGCCGAAGGCCGCCAGGAAGCCGCTCGCCTCGAGATGGAATGCGACCCAGCGCGCGGGGTCGTCGAGCAACGGCGAAGCCGCGAGCGTCTGCAGGCCCGACAGCCTGGCGCGCAGGTTGTCGTCCAGCATCGACCGTGCCGCGTCCAGCAGCTGCGCCGCGGCACGCTCTTCCTCGACGCGCTGGTCACGAACGCGCTCGATCGCAAACAGCGCCGACAGCAGCAGCAAAGGCAGGATGCATACCCAGATCATCCGGGTCAGGTAGTGCTGCAGCGTCATGGCGGCGCCGGTGGCATCGGTGCGGTGTCAAGCAATGCCCGGATGCTCGCGGGCCGCGTCGACCTCGAAGTCGCCGTCCTGCGCGCTCTTTTCCAGCGGAATATTCGGGTAGTGCACGGCAAAGGCGTCCAGGATCTTCTGCAGCGGCACGTCGTCGAAGGCGCCGTGCACCGCCACGTACTCCATGTGCCGGTTGCCGGCGCGGTCGAAGGGGTGGTAGATCGAATCGGCGCGGCCGTCGAACTCCAGCGGCAGCAGGCCGAAGCGGTCGCAAAGTTCCATGTTGAAGGCCGGCGTGGCCTTGACCCAGGCGTCGTCCAGCCAGATGTCGGTGTAGCCGTGCCAGACGAACAGGTCGCTGCCCATGTTCTTGCGCATGCGCTCGGTGCTCAGATGGTTGCGCACGTCGGCATAACCCACGCGCGCCGGTATGCCGGCGGCGCGGCATACCGCGGCCAGCGCCGCCGCCTTGGGCACGCACCAGCCGTAGCCTTTGGCCAGCGCGGTGCTGCCCTTCATGCCGTGCACGCTCAGGTCGATGCGGTAGGGGTCGTAGCGCAGGCCGTCGCGCACCGCGTGGTACAGCGCCACCGCGCGTTCGCGGTCGTCGCGGCCCTGGGCATGGCGCGTGGCGAAGTCGCGCACCAGGGGGTGGTCGCTGTCGACCATCGCGGCCGGCTGCAGGGTCTTGGGGTCGGGGCTCGTGTTCATCGGCTCAGCTCGGGTTGGCGGGGGGGCTCGGCCTCGAGCATGCGGCGCAGCTCGGCCTTGGCAATCTTTTCCAGCGTCGAGCGCGGGAACTCCTTGACGATGCGCACCTCGTGCGGCCGCTTGAAGTCGGCCAGCTGCGCCGCGCAGGCGGACTGGATGCGCTCCAGCAGGTCGATGTCGGCATGTGCGGCCGGCAGCACGAACAGCACCGGTACCTCGTCGAGCATCGGATGCTTCTTCGCCACCACCGCACATTCGTGCACGCCGGCCACCTGCAGCACGACGCGCTCGATCTCGCTGGCGGCGACATTCTCGCCGCCGACCTTGAGCATGTCCTTGCTGCGGTCGCCGAACTGCAGGCTACCGTCGTCGAGGATGTTGATCATGTCGCCGGTGCGGAACCAGCCGTCGGGGTCGAAGCTGTCGGCGGTGGCGCGCGGGTTGGCCAGGTATTCGTGGAACAGCGACAGCCCGCGCACGCCGCGGATCAGCAGCTGGCCGCTGCCGCCGGGCTCGACATGGCGCGCCTCGCGCACCGGCACGCTGTCGTCCTCGACGATGGCGATGCCGTACTCCGGCGCCGGCCGGCCAATCGACAGCGGCCGGTTCGGCAGGTGCGGGCTGCCGACGATGCCGTGCGTGATGGTCTCGGTCATGCCCCACCAGCCGAGGGTCTTGACGCGGAAGTGCGCATCGGTGGGCGGCTCGTTGACGGCGCTGCCCCACAGGCGATAGTGGTGCGCCGGCACCGCCAGGTCCATCAACGCCTTGACGCAGAAGGGCACCAGCGAAGTCCAGGTGCAGCGGTGCGCCAGCGACACGCCCCAGAAGCGGCTGGCCGAAAAGCGCGGCATCACCACCGCGGTGGCGCCGGCCCACAGGCAGGCCAGCACCGAGTAGGCCTGGGCGTTGGTGTGGAACAGCGGCAGGTGCACCAGGTGCACGTCCTCGGCGCGCAGGTCTTCGTGCAGCGCGTTGATGCGCGCGCCCCACAGCGCGTTGGCATGGGTCCAGAGCACGCCCTTGGGTCGCGAAGTGGTGCCCGAGGTGTACTGCACGCTGCATGCGGCAAGAGGGTCGGGCGCGTGGCGCGGCAGCGGCTCGGCCTCGAGCGCGTCGAAATGGTGGCTGCGCTCGGTGGGGTGCGGCGGCGGCACGCCGTTGTCGTCGGCGGTGACGGCCAGCCACTTCAGCCCCGTGCAGTGCGTGGCCACCAATTCGGCAAAGCGCGGCTGGGTGATGCCGGCCACCGCCTCGCTGTGCTCGGCGTAGTAGGCCAGTTCGTCGCCGGCAGCGCGGGCGTTGGTGGTCACCGCCACCGCGCCCAGCCAGGTGCAGGCGTACCAGGCCAGCAGCGCCTCGGCGCAGTTGTCCAGGTGGATCAGCACACGCTCGCCGCGGCGCACGCCGCGTTTGTGCAAACCGCCGGCAATGCGCTGCACCCGCGCATGGAACTCGCCGTAGCCGAGGCTGCGCGCCGCGCCGTCGAAAGGCACCCAGACGATGAACGGGTGGTCGCGCCGCGTCAGCGCGCGCTGCTCCAGCAGCCAGGGCACGTCCATGCCCATGAACGGGTGCGCGTCGTGGCGGGTGAGCAGCAGCGACATGGCGCGGACCTTTCAGGCGGTGGGTGGGGCGGCCGCAGGCGCCATCAGGGCGTCCTCGAAACGCGGGCCGATCTTGAAGATGCCACTGACGCGGGCCACCGGCTCGCCGTCGGCACGGACCACGCCTTGCATGAACACCATGCTGCGCGTGGCACGCAGCAACTGCGCCTCGCCCTGCACCCAGGCGCCCAGCTTCGACGCCGCCAGGTAGTCGACCTGCAGGTTGATGGTGGGCAGGAAGCGCCGCGCCAGCTCAGGCGACAGGTAGTGCGCCGAGATCGGCAGCAGCATGTCGCAGAAGGTGGCGATCATGCCGCCGTGGCAGATGCCCATCGGGTTGCAGTGTCGGCGCTCGACACGGAAGCCCAGCAGGATGCCGGGCTCGAGCTTCTTCACGTACAACGGGCCGTTGACGGCGATGAAGCCATCGCCGAAGCGGCGCGGCTTGAAGCCGTCGGGAATGGCGAGCGAATCTTCGGGGGCGGGCAGCGGTGCGGCGGTCATCGGTTGTCCCGGAGGCGACAGAGGATGATGAGCAGTGGTCCCTATTCTGCGGGAAGCGCATCGGCACCAGACTGCGAAGGCACGAGCCGCGTGTGTGCCTCCTTTGCACGAGCCCATTCCATGATCCCCACGACCCTGCCGCCCTTCAAGAAACTCCACTGGCTCGAGCGCGACATTGAGCTGACCCGCCGCGCCGACGGCAGCATGATCCTGCGCTCGCGCGTGCCGCTGCAGGCCTACCCGACGCACATCCCCAGCCTGCTGCATAAGTGGGCCGACGAGCGCCCCGAGCACACCTGGCTGGCGCAGCGCCGCGGCCCGCAGGGCGACTGGCTGAAGATCAGCTATGCGCAGGCACGAGCCACGGTGAACGCGCTGACGCAGGCACTGCTCGACCTGGGCGCGGGGCCGGACAAGCCGGTGGCCATCCTCAGCGGCAATTCCCTCGAACACGCGCTGATGACCTTTGCCGCGATGCAGGCCGGCGCGCCGGCCGCGCCGGTGTCGCCGGCCTATTCGCTGCTCAGCCAGGACCATGTCAAGCTGCGCTACATCTTCGAGCTGATCCGCCCGGCCGTCGTGCTGGTGCAGGACGGACCGCCTTTCGCCAAGGCGCTGGCCGCGCTGGACCTGCGCGGCGTGACGCTGGTGCACGTGGAGCGCGCGCCCGCGGGCCTGCCCAGCCGCGCTTATGCGGAGCTGGCGGCCACGACGCCGACGCCAGCCGTGGCCGCGGCAGTGGCGGCGCTCACACCCGACAGCGTCGGCAAGCTGCTGTTCACCAGCGGCTCCACCGGCATGCCCAAGGCGGTGATCAACACCCAGCGCATGATGTGCGCCAACATGGCGATGTCGCTGCAGACGCGCGCGCCGGCGGCAGGCGACGATCCGCCGGTGTACCTGGACTGGCTGCCGTGGAACCACACCATGGGCGGCAACGCCACCTTCCACACGCTGCTGGGCCATGGCGGCACGCTGTACATCGACGAAGGCCGGCCGCTGCCCGGGGCTTTCGACACCACGCTGCGCAACCTGCGCGAGGTGTCGCCCACCACCTTCTCCAACGTGCCCGCGGGCTATGCGATGCTGGCCACCGCGCTGGAGCACGACGATGACCTGGCACGCCGCTTCTTCGCGCGCCTGAGCCTGCTCAGCTACGGCGGTGCCACGCTCAGCGACGACCTGTACCGGCGCATGCAGGCGCTGGCGGTCCAGTACACCGGCCAGCGCATCGTCTTCTTCACCGGCTGGGGCTCGACCGAGACCGCACCCACGGCGACCTCCACCTACTGGGAGACGGAGCGTGTCGGCCTGATCGGCCTGCCGCACCCGGGCGTGGAGCTGAAGCTGGTGCCGGCCGGGCCGAAGTACGAGGCGCGGCTGCGCGGCGTGATCGTCACGCCCGGCTACCACCGCCAACCGGAGCTGACGAAGGCCGCCTTCGACGAGGAGGGCTTCTACAAGATCGGCGATGCCGCCACCTTCGTCGACCCGGACGATCCAGCGCAGGGCCTGGTCTTCGCCGGGCGGGTGGTCGAGGACTTCAAGCTCCAATCGGGCACCTTCGTGCACGTCGGCCCGCTGCGCGTGGCAGCCATCGCCGCCTCGTCGCCGGTGATCCAGGACGCGCTGGTCGCGGGCCAGGACAAGGCCTACGTGGCACTGCTGGCTTGGCCCAACTTGCAGGCCTGCCGGCAGTTGGCCGGCAAGCCCGAGGCCACGTTCGACGAACTGATGCGCGACGCCACGGTGCGCGGCCGCCTGCGCGACGGCCTGGCCGCACACAACGCCGCGCAGACCGGCAGCAGCCAGCGCATCCACCGCGTGCTGCTGATGGTCGAGCCGCCGTCCATCGACGGCAATGAGCTCACCGACAAGGGCTACATCAACCAGCGCGCCGCGCTGCACCGGCGCGCTGCGCTGGTGCAGCAGCTCTATGCCGAACCGCCCGGCGAACCGGTGATCGTCATCGGCGACTGACGCCGGGTTGCCGCCTCAGCGCGGCGGCTTGCAGGCCTTGCCCTCGTATTCCCAGCGCTGCAGCTTGTACTCGCGGCCGTTCCAGCGCTGCACCGGGAAGCAGAAGCCCGGGCCGCCGACGCTGATGTCGGGCCAGCCCTGCGCGCCCTGGGTCTTCAGGAATTGCGGGAGGCCGGTGTTGCGCGTCATAAGCGCCCAGCGCCCATCGGCCTGCTTGGCCACCAGCCAGAAGCCCCCACCGGTATTGCCGTAGCAGTAGGTGCCGCCCTCGCTGATCACGACGTCGGGCAGGCCGTCGCCATTGAGGTCGGCTGTCTGCTCGATGCGGCCCGGCGAGTAGCTGCCGGTGCCCGGGTCGTCGCAATCGCTGCGCCAGACCTTGCCACGCCTGGCGAAGCCGGCGGCCTTGAAGGCCGCGGCCTCGTCGGCGGCGGACAGTGCGGCCGCGGCGCCAGCGGGGGTCGGCGCGGCTGGCGCGGGCGGCGGCGTGGCTGCGGCCGGCGGCGCCGCTGCTACCGCCTCGCCGCAGCCGCCGGCCGCCGCGTAGGCACTGCCGACGTGGCGGAACTCGCGCGTGCAGCCGCCGTCGCTGACGCGCATGTCCAGCCAGCCGTCGGTCCTGCCGGGCAATGCCTGGACCTGGCCGGTGCCGCTGAGCACCATGCGCCAGCGGTTGCCTTCCTTGGTCAGCACCGCGAAGTAGCGGCCCGATGGCGGGTAGCACTGCGCATCCTCGTCGATGAACAGCGCCTCGGGGCGTCGGTCGGCATTCAGGTCGACAAAGCTCACGCGCGCCCGGGCGGGCTGGCGGCAGCGGTTGACCGGCTGGTCATTGACGATCGGCAAGCCCGCTTCGGTGTACAGCTGCGTCGCCTCTGGCCGGCTCATGCCGGACTGCGCGGCGGCCTGCAGCGGCAGGCTGGCCAGCAGTGCCAGGGTGGTGACGGCGACCGTCGACGGCCCGGGTGTCCATTCGGCTCGTGTCATCGTCCTGCCCTTCCATTGCAATGTGCCGGCCAGTTCGCGACGCCGGGCCGGCGCCAACTCAGCTCGGCGGCTCGGCGCCCACCAGGCCACGCGGCAGCCGGTAGCCGCTGAGCATCGCCAGCGCGCGCAGCCCGGTCCCCGCGGCCGCACCGGCCAGCAGGCTCCAACCATTGTGCAGGCCCAGCGCCTGCACGGCCACCACCACCCATCCGCCAACGAAGGCGCAGACGGCATAGGGCTGGCGGTCCTTGAAGGCGCGCGGGATCTCGTTGACGACGATGTCGCGCAGCACCCCGCCGAAGGCGGCTGTGACCACGCCCATCAACACCGCGACGATGGCCGGCATGTCCTGCGCCAGCGCCAGCTGCGTGCCACTGGCGCTGAACAGGCCCAGGCCCAGCGCATCGGGCCACTGCATCGCGCGTTCGGTCGGTTCGAAATGCCGCGCGTGCAGCACGAACATCGCGGCAATGCACAGTGCCAGCAGCACCCACAGCCAGGTGGCATGCTCGACCCAGAAGAAGGGCCGCCGGTCGAGCAGCACGTCGCGCAGCGTGCCACCGCCAAAGGCGGTGAGCCCGGCGACGACACACACGCCCACCGCGTCGAGCCGCTTGCGTGCCGCCTCGAGCAGCCCGGACAACGCAAAGGCCATGGTCGCGACGGCCTCCACCGCGGTCAGCACAAGCGCATAGATCGGCGTGTCGGTCATGGCGCCGCCGCTCACAGCACGCGGCCGAGCACGGCCACCACGAACACCCCCGTGCCCAGTGCCAGGTTCAGTGCCACGCGCTGGCGGATGGCGTTCAGCTGCGCCGCGGCTTTAGGCCATTCGCGCGCAGACACCGCGCGCTGCAGCCTCGGATAGGCGGCGTAGCGAATGTGACCGTACACCGCCATCATCGCCAGCCCGATGCCGAACATCGCATGCACGCTCCAGTGCGCCGCGGCAAAGCCTCCGCCGAGCAGCATCATCGCCAGGCCGCTGGCCAGCAGCAGCAGCACCGCCACGCTGACCCAGGCAAAGAAGCGGCCCAGCGCCGCGGCCATGAAGGCCAGGCGCAGCGGCGGCTCCAGCGTCTGTACGGCGGCCGGGCGCACGGCGAAGTGCATCACCGCCATGCCGCCGACCCACAGGGTGGCGGCCAGCAGGTGCAGGCAGAGCAGGGTGGCATGCAGCAGCATCGGCATCGGCCGTCACCGGCCTCGAGTTCATGGTGCGCCTGCAGTGTCGCACCGCGGCGCCCAGGCCGCTGCGGCGCCGGCGCTACAAGCTCGGTGAGGCGCCGCGCAACCGCTGATGGCGCTGCAGCCGCTGCGACAGTCGCGCGCCGGCGCGCCGTGCACTGGACAGCTGCCCCCACAGCGCGGCGTTGACGCCACGCCAGAACTCGTCGATGGCCTCGTCGCGCAGCGTGCCGGCGCGGCACCGCGCCTCATCGTGCAGGCGGTTCAGGTCGGCGGCGCTCAGGCTGGCGATGCGATCTTGAGGGTTCATGGCGGGTCCTCGGTAAGGCGATGGTGCCTACTCTAGGCGAGAAACAGGACCACGGAAACGCCATGAAATGCCAGTCGGTATTGCAGAAACTGCAAAACAGGAGCACAGTCTCCGGCATGCCGCTGCAGCTCGATGACATGGCCCTGTTCGCACGCGTCGTCGAGCTGGGCACGTTGTCGGCCGCGGCGCGCGAACGCAACGTGCCGGTGAGCCAGGTGACGCGCGCGTTGGCGCGGCTGGAAGCTGCCTGCGGCGCAAGGCTGCTGCATCGCAGTACGCACGGCCTGAGCCTGACCGATGAGGGCGATGCAGTGCTCGCCCACGGGCGCCGTTTGCTCAACACCGCCGCCGAGTTGCACGGCGAGCTCAGTGGCAAGGTCAGCGGGCCCAGCGGCTGGGTGCGCATGAGCGTCAGCCCGGTGCTGGCACAGGCGGTGATCGCGCCCAGCCTGCCGTCGCTGTACCGGCGCCACCCGCAATTGCAGGTGGACATTGCCGCCGACGACCGCATGGTGGACATGGCCCGAGAAGGCATCGACATCGCGCTGCGCACCGGCAGCACGCACACCGACACCGTGGTGGCGCGGCAGATTGGCGAACTCAAGCGTGCGCTGTTTGCGTCGCCCTCCTATGTGGCCGAATTCGGCCTGCCCGCCAGCCCGGCCGAACTGGAGCAGCACCGCCTGATTGCCAACAGCGGCAACGCCGCGCTGAACCGCTGGACCATGGGCTCGGGCAAGGGCCAGCACGAACTGCTGGTCAAGGGACACACGCGCACCGACAACACCGCGGTGATGCTGTCGCTGGTGCTGCACGGCGTGGGCATCGCCCGGCTGGCCGAGCTGGTGGCGCGCCCACTGGTGCGCCGTGGCAAGCTGGTGCCGGTGCTGCCCGAGCGCTTCGAGATGCCCGATGCCCCGCTGTATGCGGTGATGCTGCAGGAACGCCACCGCCTGCCCAAGGTGCGTGCCTGCATCGACCATCTGGCCGAGTGGGTGCAGACGCAGCACGGCGCGGGCTGACAGCGTCGGGTCAGTGGCCGGCCGGCAGCGTGATGAACGGCAAGGCACCGCCGCCGACCGTTGTCGTCGGCAGCTGGCCGTTCCATTTGTCGACGGCCAGGCGCTCGTTCTCGGGGCGGCGCAGCTCCAGCAGCAACGGCGTCACCTCCTGGCGCTGCAGGCGCAGCGCTTCGGCCTTGGCGCGCGCGGTGGCGATGCGCTGTTCGGCTTCGACCTGGATGCGCAGCAGGTCGCGGTCGGCCTGCAGCTTCTTCTGCTCGGCGTTGACCTTGGCCTCGATGGCGCTGGCGAAGGATGGCGAAAACGCGAAGTTGGCGATCGAGAACTCGTCGAGCACCAGGCCGTGGCGCGCGAGCTTGTCGCGCAG
Source organism: Pseudomonadota bacterium (assembly GCA_018261815.1). GTDB lineage: Bacteria > Pseudomonadota > Gammaproteobacteria > Burkholderiales > Burkholderiaceae_C > Rubrivivax. The sequence goes on along the minus strand of JAGTRL010000054.1, from coordinate 4,478 downwards.
CTGAGTCGCAATCTGCTCGCTGACCTCGTTGCGGCGCGTCACCAGCTCCTCCGCGGTGAAGCGTGCCGTCACCGCCTTTAAGGCCTCGGGCCGCGCCAAGGCACCAGGTCGCGCAGCGTCTCGCGGCTGGGCAGCATTGGAAGGGTCTTCATCGGGCGGCTCCTGGAGCAGTGGCGATGAAGCCAGTGTCCGCAGCCGCAGTGCGATGCGCATCTGCAGGCGCGCGCGGCGGCGGCCTGTAGAACTACGCAGGGGTTTGCACCTAAGGGCGCGCGCGCCGGGCCGTTGCCCGGGCGATGACTCAGGGCTTGGCGGGGTCCGGCACGACCTTCACGCCGGCATCCTTCAGCAGCCGCTGGAACTCGGGTGATGCCTGGATGATCGTGCCGGCAGCGGCGCGCAGCCGGTCGACCGCATCGGGCGGCAGCACGAAGGTGGTCGGCTGCTGGTTCAGGTAGTCGAGTTCGGCCTTGTCCTTCAGCGCCGGGAAGGACACGTCGACGGCGTAGATCTTCGCCTGCGGCACGCGGATCGCAGCGCACACCGGGGAGTCCTTCGCGGTGGCGCAGCCGGCCAGCTCGCGCAGACGGCGCGCCGAATCCCAGCGCGCCGAGATGTCCTTCAGCAGCTCGACTGCCTCGTAGGAGTAGTGGTCGATGGGCACGCCGCTGGACTTGAGCAGCACCTGCACCATGCCCGGGCCTTGTTCCGAGGTGTCCCAGGTGGTCGGCGGCGACGACAGCGAGTTGACGACGAAGACGACGATGCGCTTGACCTTGTCCAATGGCGTGGGCTCGCCGGCGGCGTGCATCGCCTCGAGCAGCTGCAGCGCATCGAGCACACCGCGCATGCCCACGTTGTCGGAAATGCCGCCATCGACCAGGTGGATGAAGGGACGGTTGGCGCCGTCGGCCAGGGTTTGGCCTTCCTTCAGCCCGCGTATCGCACGTGCTGCGGGCCGCGGCGGCTCCTCCGCTTCGGTGAAGGCCTTGACCCAGGCGGGTACGCCCACGTTGCAGCTGCCGCCATAGTTGTCGAGGGTGACGGTGGACAGCACCACCGGCACCGCCGACGACGCTGCCGCAGCGCGCGACAGCCGCACCGCGTTGAGGTCCGAGCACAGCAGGTTGAACACTCCCTGGCTGAAAGGCACGCGTGAGCCGGTCGAGATGTCGGTGGCCGAGGCCGCGATGAAGGGGCCATCGCCCCGGTCGAGGTCGCCGAAGGTGGCGCCGTTGAAGAGGATCTCGTCGTAGTAGCTGGCCGCGAGCTCCGAGCGCCCGGCGCTGCCGCCGATGTAGTCGCTCCAGTACCTGGGGCTGAGGGTGCGCGCCAGCAGCTCGCCCTGCACGTCGCGCTTCAGAAAGCGCTGCTCGTAGTCGGCGAACAACTTCTCGCCGTACAGGCCATAGGCCAGCGCAGTGAAGCTGCCGCCCGACACTCCGGCGATCATGTCGACCGCGTCGATCAGGCGCAGCTTGTCGCCATTGGGCGCGACGATCACCGTCTTGCGCAGGTACTCCAGCACGCCGTAGGAGAACGCCGCCGCCCGCGTGCCGCCGCCCGAGAAGGCCAGCACCACCAGGGTCTCCTGGCTCTTGAAGTGCTTCTGGCGTGTCTGGAAGGTGTAGCCGCCGTCGGCATGGGCCTGCTTGAGCGGCGGGTTGACGGGGCGCGAAGCGCAGCCCGCCAGGCCCAGCATGGCGGCGCTGGCGAGTGCAGCCAGTATTCGGGCGGTCGACATGGGGAGGATCCGTGGTGGCAGAGATTGCGGCGATTGTCATCGCGATACCGGTTTCGTCGGGCGCACGATGGCCCTGTGCGCGCCCTGGTGCAGACTGCGGGCTTCGATACGGAAACGCACCGCGATGAAGATCACCGAGCTGAAGGTCCATGTGCTGAAGAGCCCGCTGGCCGAGCCCTTTGCGTTCTCGCAGGGCTGGGTGCACCAGCGCAGCGCCACGCTGGTGGAACTGCTCACCGACGACGGCCTGATCGGTTGGGGCGAGGCCTTTGCGCAGGGGCTGGAGCCGCCGGAGATTGCCGCCGCCGCCATCGAACATGCGCTGAAGCCGCTGCTGCTGGGCGAGAACCCGCTGGACACCGAGGTGTTGTGGCACCGCATGTACCACCGCACCCGCGACTACGGCCGCAAGGGCTCGGTCGTCGCCGCCATCAGCGCGGTGGACACTGCGCTGTGGGACATCGCCGGCCAGGCCCATGGGCTGCCGGTGTACCAGCTGCTGGGCGGCGCCTTCCGCCGACGCGTGCAGCCTTATGCCACCGGCTTCTACCGCATCCAGGGCCAGGGCGAGGCGGCGCGGCTGGCCGACGAGGCGCTGCGCCACTGGGGCGCCGGCTTCAGGCTGATGAAGGTGAAGCTGGGCTATGGCGTCGACGACGACATCGAATGCATGTTGGCCATCGGCAAGGCGCTGCAGGGCAAGCCGGTGCGGCTGATGGTGGACACCAACCATGCCTATGGCCGCGCCGAGGCGCTGCGCCTGGGCCGCGCGCTGGCCGAGTTCGACCTGCGCTGGTACGAGGAGCCAGTGGCTCCCGAGGACCGGCCGGGCTACGTCGAGATGCGCCGAACGCTTCCGATGCCCATTGCCGGCGGCGAGAACGAACACACGCTGTTCGGCTTCGCCGAGCTGCTGGGCGCGGGCTGCGTGGACGTGGCGCAGCCCGACATCGGCTCCTGCGGCGGACTCAGCGCCGGCCGGCACATTGCCGCACTGGCGCAGGCGCATGGCGTGATGGTCAACCCGCATGTCTGGGGATCGGCCATCGCACAGGCCGCGGCGCTGCACTACATCGCCGCGCTGCCGGTGGCGCATCACTCGCTGTTTGCGACCGAGCCGGTGCTGGAATACGACCGCTCGTCGCACCCCTTCCGCCAGCAGCTGGTGACCCGGCCGCTGCAGATGGTGGACGGGTGGGTGGAGGTGCCGGATGCGCCGGGCTTGGGGGTAGAGGTGGACCGCGCGGTGCTGCAGGCCTACAGCCGCTGAGCCGGGCCCCCGTGTCGCTGGCACCTCAGGCCGTGGGCCGTTGTTCGAAGCCCTCGAAGCGGCCTTCGGCGGCGCTGGCCTGCACTCGATCCACCACGGCCGCAGGCGGGCCCATGTTCGACCATGCCACCAGGCGTTGCACGGCCTCGGCCGGACCGGCGACCACGGCCTCGACCGAGCCGTCGCGACGGTTGCGGACCCAGCCGCACAGGCCCAGCCGACGGGCCTGCGCGGCCATCGACGCGCGATAGCCGACGCCCTGCACGCGACCGCGAATCTCCAGCCTGAGCACGGTGTCAACCATGATCGCCAAGGGCCGCGGCCGGCCTCAGGCCGCCACCGGCGCCTCTTCCTGCGCCAACAGTTCCGCTTCGCACTTGCGGATCAGCTCCATGAACTTCAGCGCGACGGGCGAGGGCGTGCGGTCGCGCATGCGCACCAGCGCCGCGCGCGAGCGCAACTGCGGCGAGTCGTAGTCCAGGCAGACCAATTCGCCTCGCGCCAGCTCCGTGGCCAGCATCTGCCTGCTGGCGGGAAACAGCGCATCGCTGTGCCGGGCTACCTGCTTGGCGGTATCGATCGAATTCACTTCGACGGCCGGGGCGAAACCCTTGCGTGACGGATCCTCGGCGCCGGCACTGCCGTCGCCCATGGCGGCCATGCGGGCCGTCTGCCCGTGCATGAAGACGCTGACCAGCGGGTATCTCAGCACCTGCTGCAGGCTCGGGCGGATGCCAGCCAGCGGATGTCCGGCACGGCAGGCCAGCACCAGGCGGCGTTCGCGCAGCGGCACGATGCTCAGCTGGTCGTGCGCCGGTTGGCTGTCGATGCCGCCCAGGCCAAGTTCGTGGCGGCCGGACAGCACCTCCTGCGCGATCAGTTCGGGGCCGACCACGGTGACGCGCACCCGCAGCCCCGGCCGCAGGTTGAGCAGCCGCGCCACGGCGGGGCCGACCAGGTCTTCGGCCGCGTAGGGCCCGGCGGCGATGGTCAACTGCCCGGTGTCCAGGCCGGCCAGTGCCTTCAGCTCGGTGCGCAGGGCATCGGCATCGCGCACCAGCAGGGCGCCGCGCTCGATCACGGTCTGGCCGAAGACGGTGGGCACCGCGCCGCCGCGGCCGCGGTCGAACAGGCGCATGCCCAGGTTGGCTTCGAGTGCGGCGATGTTGCGCGTCAATGTCGGCTGAGTGATGCCGAGGCGTTCGGCGGCGCGCGCAAAGTTGCCCGTCTCGCCCAGCACGAGCGCCTGTTCGATGAGTCGCAGCGAAAGAGCCATGCGCGAACTGTATCGAATCCCGGCATGAACTCGATTGGACGCCCTGAGGGCGGCTCCCGATACTTCGCGGTTGCTCGCGGCAGGCCTCGCTAGCCCCAATACTGTTCACTTTGAACCCGCGCGCTTGATCTTGGGCTGGGTCGGCGCGGCGATGTTCAGAGTGTCTCCCCTGCTACGCAGTGGGAAGT
>JAGTRL010000379.1 GCA_018261815.1 Pseudomonadota bacterium | reverse complement strand
CCGGACCGAGCAGCACAGTGCAGTCGGCCTGCAAGGCCGACCGCCGCACCATGAGCCCGTGGCGGGTGCCGCACGGCGCGATGCGCTGAACGAGGGAAGAAAAGCAGCCTCTCGCGAATAGCGGCACAGCGCCGGTCGAGCCCAACGCCAGCGCGCCCTTCGTGGCCACCGGCCGGGTCGGCTCGCGCGTGGCGCCGCAATTGCCCTCGCATCGCCCTCGCCACTCCGGGTGACATACCCCCCATCGGCGGTGCTGCTGCGGCCACCGACACGCCACAGCACACTGACACGGTCCGAATACTTGCTGCGATCGGCGCGCCGCGGCCCGAATCTTCATAGCGCCCATGCCTTGAATGCCCGCGGTGACATTCGCCGCGGTTTCCTCCCTCGAGGCTTGTGCGACACCTGCCCTCAGGTCGTCGCCAATCGTCATTCAGTACCGCATGACGGGCAGGTGTCCCACAACCCTAAACACTAGCTGACGCCGGTCCTGATCCCCTTGATTGGGCAGCGGCGAGTGGACTCGGCGGACCACGACGGTAGCCCACCGAGAGCCGCCGGGCGGCGGCCTGCCGCGACCGCGGCGCCGCTACTCGGCCTTGATCGAACCGCGCAGATCGGTGATGCCGCGCCGGCCTTCCTCCAGCACCTCGGCTGGAACTTCCTTCAGGTCCCAGACGATGCCCAGCAGCGCCAGCATGCGCAGCACCCAGTAGGTCGGGTCGGGTTCGTACCAGTAGAAGCCTGCGCGCGCCGCGTTCATGTAGCGGTGGTGGTTGTTGTGGAAGGCTGCGCCCATGCTGGGCAGCGTCCACCACCACATGTTGGTGCTGGTGTCGCCAGTCTGGAAGCGGCGCAGGTTGAACGGGCCGGGCCTGGTGCCGTGGGCAAACACGTTGACCATGTAAGGCGCGTGCTGCGAAGCCACCATGCTGACGAAGAACACCCACACCACCGCGGCCAGGCCCAACCCGGTGGCGCCGAACAGCGTGGTGTACTCGCCGACCAGGTAGGTCGCGGCCAGCGTGGCCAGCGGGAACACGTAGTGGTGCTTGTTGATCCACACCAGCTCGGGGTAGCGGCTCAGGTCCTTGGCCTCGTCCAGCGGCGTGGCCAGCGTGTCCTCGTCGATCAGCCAGGTGTAGTAGGCCTTGTACCAGGGCAGGGTGACCGGTGAGTGCGGGTCGCCAGGCTGGTCCGAGAAGCGGTGATGGCGGCGGTGGATCACCGCCCACCAGATCGGCCCGCGCTGGCCGTTGGCCGCAGCCAGCGCTGCCAGAATGCACTGGAAGGTGCGCGAGGTCTTGTAGCTGCGGTGCGAGAAGTAGCGGTGCACACCGCCTTCGATCGAGAACACGCGGATGAAGAAGCCGATCAGCGCAGCAATCAGCAGCTCCTTCGTCACCGGCACGAAGAACACCCCCAGCAGGGCGGCATGCCCGATGAGCGCGCGCACGATCACGGTACGCGGACCTTCGGTGCGCTGGATGTTGTCAGCGATCATGAACCCTCCCGACGACCTTGTAGGTGCTGTCCGCGCGTCATGGGCCGCGCGCGGTGAATCCATCGTACCCAAGCGCAAGGGCCGGATCAAGCTTCTGCGCGCGTGTCCTGCTTGGCGCTGCCGCGGCCGATCAGGCCCAGGCTCAGCGCCGTGCCCAGCAGCACCACCGCGCAGCCGGCCACCATCTGCAGCGTGATCGCCTCGCCCAGGTACAGCGCGCCGGAGACCATCGCCACCAGCGGGCTGAGGAAGGTGACCGACATCGCCGGCACCGTGCCGATGCGGCGCAGCAGCCGGAAGTACATCCACATGCCCAGGCCCGAGCTGGCGATACCGAGAAACGCCATCTCGGCCCACGCGCGCGCGCTGGGCGGCGTGCTCGGCCAGGTGGCCCAGGCCAGCGGTGCCAGGAACAGGCTGGCTGCGGCCAGGCTGCCGGCGGTAGTGACCATGGCATCGGTGCCGGCCATCTTGCGCCGCGTGTAGGTGGCGCCGACGCTCCAGATCATGGCCGTGCCCAGCACCGCGAGCACCGCCAGCGGGCCTTCGGCCGTCTTCAGCGAGACGTTGCCGCTGCTCATCAGGATGAGCACGCCGACGAAGCCCAGCAGCAGGCCGCCGGCGCGCCAGGCGCCGAGTCGCTCCTTCAGCACGAAGTGCGCCACCAGCGCGGCGAACATCGGTGCGGTGGCGTTGAGCACCGCCGACAGCCCGGCCGTGATGTGCAGTGCGCCCCAGGTCATCAGCATGAAGGGCAGGGCGGTGAAGGGCACGCCCACCATGAACAGTGCGCGCGGGCTGGCGCGCAGCTGCGGCCAGCCGCCGCGGTAGAAGACGATGGGCAGCAGGATCAGCGCGGCGATGCCCAGTCGCATCGACACCAGCGGCGCCGGGCCGAAGGCCGGCACGGCGGCACGCGTGAACAGGTAGGCGCCACCCCACAGCAGGCTGAGAAACAGCAGTTCGATCACATCGCGGGGGCGCATTCGCTCCAGCTTACCGGAACGCGGTGGGGTGCCTAGAATGCTTTTCCCTCGGCCCGCAGGCCGACCCTCATTGGAGACTGTCACATGCGCGACTACCTGAAGTTCTACATCAACGGTGCCTGGGTCGATCCGGTCACGCCCAAGACGCTGGATGTCATCAACCCGGCCACCGAGGCCGTGGCCGGCCGCATTTCGATGGGTTCGGCTGCCGACGTGGACAAGGCCGTGAAGGCCGCTCGCGTCGCCTTCGAGACCTGGTCGCAAAGCAGTGTCGAAGAGCGCATCGCGCTGTTCGAGCGGCTGATCGAGGAATACAAGAAGCGCTATGCCGACATGGCCGCGGCCATCACCGAGGAGATGGGTGCACCAGCCGTGCTGTCGCAGAAGGCGCAGGCGGCGATGGGCATCGGCCACCTGCAGTCGGCATTGGGCGTGCTGAAAAACTACCACTTCACCGAGCAGCGTGGTACGACGATGATCGTCAAGGAGCCGATCGGCGTGTGCGGCCTGATCACGCCGTGGAACTGGCCGGTCAACCAGATCGCCTGCAAGGTGGCGCCGGCACTGGCGGTGGGCTGCACGATGGTGCTCAAGCCCAGCGAGATCGCGCCCTTCTCGGCGCAGATCTGGACCGAGGTGATGCATGCCGCCGGCGTGCCGGCCGGCGTGTTCAACCTGGTCAACGGCGACGGCCCGACGGTGGGCGCGGCCATCTCCAGCCACCCCGGCGTGGACATGGTGTCCTTCACCGGCAGCACGCGCGCCGGCATCGAGGTGGCGCGCAACGCGGCACCCACCGTCAAGCGCGTGCACCAGGAACTGGGCGGCAAGTCGCCCAACATCATCCTGCCCGATGCCGACATCAAG
>JAGTRL010000378.1 GCA_018261815.1 Pseudomonadota bacterium | reverse complement strand
CCGACTGCCTCCCTGTACCTTCACCGACTGCTATGGAGCAGGCAGATCGAAGATTCGTACGACTCTTGCCAGTCTAGAACGGCCACTCAGACGTGCCCAGCGACGGTCTGTTCATGGCCGGGACCACCCTTTCGCGGTAGTTGCAGTTACCTGCCGTTCGTAGTGCCGGCGATTCGAGAGCGAATGTCAGCTGCCTGGCGACGCGGCGATCTCTCCGCGGTACACGGCGGATGCGAGCCACTGTCAAAGATGCGCGTTCAGAAGCCAATGTGAGGGCGCCGACAAATCGCGTCGCAACTCGGCTGACGGATGATTTGGCAGAAGCTGCCGGCAAAGACGTCTTAGTGTACGGCCGGCCCGTTTAGCCAATGGCACCTGAGGTGCTGATCGCAGCCGCGTGTAGATTTTTTGGGGAGGTCGTACTGGTGCTGGATGCCGTCAAACTGGCGCGGCAGATTGCAGATTCGACGTCTACTTTATGCAACGGCTTCCGATTTCTCGATGATGGAGAATGCTGCCCATTCGGGAGGAATCGACCCAGTTTCTTGGGGTGTGCAAGACGGGGGACTTTCTGGGGGACTTTTCAGCAGTGCCAGCCCTTGAAGCCCAGTATCGACAAGCCTTGTAGCCCATGATCTGGAAGACACCCTCTCCGCCAATAACGCCCCTCGGGGCGTTTTTTTTTGGTCTCAGTTCCCCCAAAGAATCGGCCATTCTCCCCGTAGAGTTCGATTCCACTTCTTGTAACCTGTTGGAACCAAGCGCACAATCTAAAGGTGGCACAGATGGGGGAACCGTATGCCGAAGCTCGCAAAGGGTCTGTCTGCAATCGAGGTCAAGCGGCTGACAAAACCGGGCTTGCATGCCGTGGGCACCGTGGCCGGGCTGCGCCTGCTGGTGAAGCCGACCGGCGCCCGGTCCTGGGTTTTGCGCACGATGATCGGCACCAGGCGCGCCGAGCTGGGTCTAGGGGGCTATCCGACCGTTTCGCTAGCGCAGGCCATCGAGTATGCCCGCGAAGCGCTGCAGGACATTCGTGCCGGCAACGATCCGGCCGCCGAGCGCCGGGCGAAGCGCACTGCCGTTGAATGGACCTTCCAGAAGACCGCCGAGGCCTACATCGCAGCGCACCGGGCCGGCTGGAAGAACGCCAAGCACGCCGAGCAATGGGGCAACACCCTGCAGGCCTACGCCTATCCGCACTTCGGCGCCAAGCATGTGCGCGACGTGTCGAAGGCCGACGTGCTGGCCGCCATCGAACCGATCTGGAGCACGAAGAACGAAACCGCCGTGCGCGTGCGCAGCCGCATCGAGCTGGTGCTGAACTACGCGGTGCAGCGGGAGCTTCGACCCGAAGGCCTGAACCCGGCGCGCTGGCGCGGCAACCTGGATGCCGCGTTGCCGAGGGCTTCCAAGGTGGCGCAGGTAGAACACCATGCGGCGCTGGCAATCGACGGCATGCACGCCTTCATGCAGCGGCTGCGCAAGGCCGAAGGCCTGGGTGCTCGGGCGTTGGAGTTCGCCATTCTGACCGCGGCAAGGTCTGGCGAGGTTCGCGGCGCTACGTGGGCGGAAATCGACCTGCAGGAAGCGGTCTGGACCATCCCGGCCGAGCGCATGAAGTCGGGCCGGGCGCATCGGGTTCCGCTGTCAGATCGGGCGCTTGAGCTGCTGGAGGCGCTGCCGCGGTTCGAGGGCGTCGAGTACGTCTTCCCGGGTGCGAGGGATAAGCCTTTGTCCGACATGACATTGACCGCCGCCCTGCGTCGCATGAAGATCGACGCCACCGCGCACGGGTTCCGCTCCACCTTCCGCGACTGGGCGGCCGAGCGCACCAGCACGTCGAACGAAGTTGCAGAGATGGCCCTAGCGCATGCCGTGGGCGACGCCACCGAGGCCGCCTATCGGCGCGGGGACTTGTTCGAGAAGCGCCGGGCATTGATGACGTTGTGGGCAATTTACATCGACATCGACACCGAGATGTGTACGCGCAAGGTGCGTCAGTTTCGCGACCGCGCTCATAGGTAAAACGCCGGCTCCAGCGCTGTTCCATCAAGGTCGCGCCCACATTGGCGCTTGATGGAAGTGGCGATAGTGGCTTCCGTGATCCCCTTCTTCTCGGGGATCGGAAAGGACCACCATGCAGCAGCGTTACCTGAGACCGAGCGACCTGGGCAGCACCAAAGACAAGCCCGGGCGCTGGCCCGTCACTCCGAATACTTTGTGGCGTTGGGTACAGGAGGGCATCTTGCCCCCGCCCATCCGCCTTGGCCCGCAAGTATCCGCGTGGCCGCTCGAAGTTATCGAGGCCTACGAGGCAGAGCAAGCCGCTGCTAGGTCGCTCGATGGCGCCAAGAACCCGAACAGGGTCAAAGCGGGCCAAGCCGCCGCCGCGGCCGCCGCCGCGCGCCGCCGATGAGCACGTTGGCGACGTCCGCGAGCCGCGCGCCCTGGAAGATCATCTTGAAGCCGGCCCAGATGATGGCGATCGTGACCACCGCAATCGATATCGTGATCAGGATTGCGTTGACGTTGGTGACCGTGGAGTTGATCTTCTCGAAGCCCTGGGCAAGAGCCAGGCTGTGTGCGGTGGCCAACACCGCCGTGAGCAGGCTTCCGATTCGGGCGCGCAGTTTGAGGTTTGAGGTCGATGACATGAGATGGCTCCTCGCTGGGATGGGTCGAACGGGTCCAGGACAGTGGCTGGCTCAGGGAGGTCGGCTGGCCGGTGCCGAACGGCGCCGTGCTGTCGATACCACCCGATCCACGTAGCCGTGACTGAACCCGGTGACGAAGTTGCCGCTGTAGTAGCAGGACAGCGCCGGGCCCATGGCGCCGGTCGCTGGAGTCCTGAGCACCGCGCGCTCAGCGCACTCGACGAGCACCGCCTGCATGGCGCGCAGGTTCTGGCAAGGCTCGAATGCCGAATCGAGTGTCAGCCCCAGGCGCTGGAAGTTGTGCCGGTTGATCTGCGCGAGCCCAACGCTGTAGTTCCAGCCATCGCGATGCAGCGCGTTCGCCGTGGCGCGGGCCTCTCCCGGCGTGCGTGGCTGGCGGTGCAGCACACCACCGACCACGCCGATGGCATGCGGATTGAAACTGCTCTCAACGGCTACCAGCGCGTGCACCGTGTTCGGGTGCACCAGCGGAGCGCAGCTCGCCGCCAGGGCTGAGAAGAGGACTGGATCCATGGCCTGGCTCAGCAGGTTGCGCAGGGTTCGGCCGATGGTGGCAGTGCAGCCATGCGGGCGGCCTGGTCGTCGTCGAAGCGGCTGTCCCAGGCACCGAGGCGCGCCTTCGCCGCCGGCAAGAACTCGGTGACACTGTCGCCGCCCATGTTCCACCAGGTACGTGCCCA
>JAGTRL010000053.1 GCA_018261815.1 Pseudomonadota bacterium | reverse complement strand
TTCATGGTCACCTTCATCAACAGCTGGTTCGACCCGCCGAAGGCCAAGGAAGCCGCCTTCGCGATGATCGACAAGGGCGCCGACGTGATGTATGCCGAGCGCTTCGGCGTCAGCGACGCGGCCAAGGAGAAGGGCAAGCTGGCCATCGGCAACGTCATCAACACCCAGGACAAGTACCCCGACACCGTGGTCGCCTCGGCGCTGTGGAACATGGAGCCGACCATCGGCATGGCGCTGAAGGCGGTGAAGGAAGGCAAGTTCAAGGCCGAGGACTTGGGCAAGTACTCGATGATGCAGTTCCGCGGCAGCGAACTCGCGCCGCTGGGCACCTTCGAAAAGAAGATCCCGGCCGATCTGGTCGCCAAGGTCAAGGCCAAGGAAAAGGCCATCCTCGACGGCAGCTTCAAGGTGGCGGTGGACGACAACCAGCCCAAGCCGACGGCGAAGTAGGGCGATGAGGCCACTCTGTTCTGCGCAATTCGGAGTAGCATAAGGTAATACCTGACGCTAGCGAGAACTGCGATGCCCACGACTCCAGCGACAGCCGCACGCCCCGTCGCGATCAAGATCGATGCCGACACCAAGGAGCGGGTGAAGCGACTCGCGGACGCGCGCAACCGCACGCCGCATTGGCTGATGCGCGAAGCCATTCGCGAGTACGTCGATCGCGAGGAGAAACGGGAGGCGTTCCGTCAGAGCGCGATCCGTGCCTGGGACGACTATCGGGCCCACGGCGCGCACGTGACACAGGCCGAGGCGGATGCATGGCTGGCCAAGCTCGAGGCGGGCAAGGACGTCGAGCCGCCTGAATGCCACGCCTGATCTGGCCGGCGCATGCGCTGCGCGACGTGCAGCGAGTTCACCGCTTCCTGGCCGAAAGGAATCCGGACACCGCCAAACGAGCGATACAGGCGATTCGCCAGGGTGTGAAGGTGCTTGCAAAGCAGACCGCCATCGGCAGGCCGGTCGACGACATGGAACCCGAGTTCCGCGAGTGGCTGATCGACTTCGGCGACAGCGGCTACGTCGTGATGTACCGATTCGACGGAACCACCGCGGTACTTCTGGCCCTGCGGCACCAGAGGGAAGCGGGCTTCTGATGTTCGCCGGGCCGGCCCCATGAGCGCGCCGGGCCGCTCCCAAGCGCTCATCCCGGAGCACGCAGTGCGGAGGGTAGTCCAGTGAGCGGCGACACCGTGCTGCACCTGCGCGGCATCACCAAACGCTTCGGCAGCCTGGTGGCCAATGACGCCATCTCGCTGGAGCTGGGGCGCGGCGAGGTGCTGGCGCTGCTGGGCGAGAACGGCGCCGGCAAGAGCACGCTGGTGTCGATCCTGTTCGGCCACTATGTCGCCGACGAAGGTTCGATCGAAGTGTTCGGTCAGCCGCTGCCGCCGGGCCAGCCGAAGGCCGCGCTGGCCGCCGGCATCGGCATGGTGCACCAGCATTTCACCTTGGCCGACAACCTGAGCGTGCTGGACAACGTGATGCTCGGCACCGAGCCGCTGTGGTGGCCGGTCTCGCGCCGCGCCGCGGCGCGCGACAAGCTGATGGACACAGGCCAGCGCTTCGGCCTGGGCGTGGACCCGGACGCGCGCATCGCCGACCTGTCGGTGGGCGAACGCCAGCGCGTCGAGATCCTGAAGGCCCTGGTGCGCGGTGCGCGCATCCTGATCCTGGACGAGCCCACCGCGGTGCTGACGCCCACCGAGGTCGAATCGCTGTTCGGCACGCTGCGCCAGCTCATCGAACAAGGCTTGTCGGTGATCTTCATCAGCCACAAGCTTGACGAGGTGCTGCGCGTGTCGCAGCGCATCGCCATCCTGCGTGCCGGCAAGCTTATCGCGGTGCTGCCGGCGCAGGGCGCCGACAAGGCGCTGCTGGCCGAGACCATGGTCGGGCGCCAGGTGCAGATGCCCACGCGCCGGCCGCGCGAACCCGGCGCCACCGTGTGCAGCCTGCAGGACGCCACGCTGCAGTCGGCCGACGGCCGCAAGCTGCTCGACGGCGTGAACCTGGAGCTGCGTGCCGGCGAGATCGTGGCCATTGCCGGTGTCGCCGGCAACGGCCAGCAGGCACTGGCCGAACTGCTGTTCGGCCTGCAGGCGCTGAGCTCCGGCCGCCTGGAGCTGCAGGGCCGCGCCATGCCGGCCCGCGCGGCCGACTGGGTACGCGCCGGCGTCGCCCGCATCCCCGAGGACCGGCATGCGGTGGGTATGGTCGGCGACCTGCCGGTGTGGGAGAACGCGGTGCTGGAACGCGTGTCGAGTCCCGCCTTCGCACGCTCCGGCATCGTCAAGCGCGCGGCGGCGCAGGCGCATGCGCGGCAGTTGATCGAGCGCTTCGACGTGCGCGGCACCGATTCGATGGGGCTGGAGACGCCGACGCGCGCGCTGTCCGGCGGCAACATGCAGAAGATGATCCTCGGCCGCGCGCTGATGGGTGCCCCTCGGCCGCGGCGTACCGCGGCCGATCCCCGGGGGGGATCGGGCCCGGCTTGGGGCGGCCCGGCGCACGGGCCCGGCAGCGACCCGTGCGCGGACAAGCCGCCGACGCTGATCGTCGCCGACCAGCCCACCTGGGGCCTGGACATCGGCGCGGTGGCCTATGTGCACCAGCAGCTGCTCGACGCCGTCGCCCGCGGGTCCGCCATGCTGCTGATCAGCGAGGACCTGGACGAGATCTTCGCCCTCGCCGACCGCGTGACGGTGCTGCACCACGGCCGGCTCAGCGCGGCGCGGCCGGCCGGTGACTGGACGCTGGCCGCCATCGGCCTCGCGATGGCGGGGTCGGAGCCCGAGCATGCGCATTGAAAAGCGCGCGGTGCCGTCGCGTCGCATGCAGCTGTCCGCGCCGCTGCTGGCCATCGCCTTCACGCTGGGGGTCAGCTCGCTGCTCGTCGCCTGGGCCGGCGCGCCGGTGGGTCAGGCCTATGCGCTGCTGCTCGAAGGCGGTTTCGGCTCCACCTTTGCCTGGAGCGAGACGCTGACGCGTGCGACACCGTTGATCCTGACCGGCCTGTCGGCCGCGGTGGCCTTTCGCGCGCGGCTGTTCAACATCGGCGCCGAAGGCCAGCTCTACGCCGGCGCGCTGGCCGCGGTGGCCATTGGCGGGCTGCATGGCGGCGCGGGCTTCGCGCTGCATCCGGCGCTGCTGTTCCCGGCGATGATGGCCGCGGCGGCCTTCGCCGGCGCGCTGCTGCTGCTGGGCCCGGCGCTGCTGAAAAGCCGGCTCGGCGTCGACGAAGTCGTGACCACGCTGCTGCTCAACTTCATCGTGCTGCTGTTCGTGTCGATGATGCTCGACGGCCCGATGAAGGACCCCACCGCCATGGGCTGGCCGCAGAGCGTGGTGCTGCAGGATGCGCTGCAGCTGGACAAGCTGATCGCACGAACCCGCGTGCATACCGGGCTGCTGTGGGCCGTGGGCCTGGCGGTGGCGCTGTGGGCGCTGATGAAGTACGGCACGCTGGGCTTCGAGATCCGCGCCGTCGGTGCCAATGCCCGCGCCGCCGCCTTCGCCGGCATGCCGGTGGGCTGGGTCACGGTCAAGGTGGCGCTGCTGTCGGGCGCGCTGGCCGGGCTGGCCGGCGCCATCGAGGTGGCCGGGCGCACCAGCTATGTCACTCTGGACATGTCGCCGGGCTACGGCTACAGCGGCATCGTCATCGCCATGCTAGCGGCGCTGAACCCGCTGGGCGTGGTGGCCGCGGCCATCTTCGTGGCCGGCATCCTGGTCGGTGCCGACAGCATGAGCCGCGCCGTCAACGTGCCCACCTACATTGCCGATGTCATCGTCTCGGTGTCGCTGCTGGCGATGCTGGTGGCAACCATGGCAGCGCAATACCGCATCGTCTTCGGCCAGCGGGCCGCCCATGCTGGCTGAGACCTTCGAGCTGGTCTTCAGCCTGCCCTTCTGGGTGGCCGTGCTGCGCATCGCCACTCCGCTGATTTTGGGCACGCTGGGCGTGCTGCTGTGCGAGCGCGCCGGGGTGCTGAACCTGGGCATCGAAGGCATCATGGTCGCGGGCGCCTTCACCGGCTGGCTGGCGGTCCACCACGGCCTGGGGCTGTGGACCGGCGTGGCGGTGGCGGCGCTGGTGGGCGCGGCCTTCGGCTTGCTGCATTCGCTGCTGACGGTGACGCTGTCGCTGTCGCAGCATGTGTCGGGACTGGGGCTGACACTCTTTGCCACCAGCCTGGCCAGCTATGCCTATCGCGTCAGCTTTCCCAAGGTGGACAGCCCGCCGACCATCCTGCCGTTCACCGAGATGGCCTGGCTGCCGATTCCGGTGCTGAACGCGCAAACGCCGCTGACGCTGCTCGCGCTGGCACTGGTGCCGGCGATCGGCTGGTTCCTCTACCGCACGCCGGCCGGGCTGGCGGTGCGCATGGTCGGCGAGAACCCGGCCGCCGCCGAAGGCCAGGGCCTGAGCGTGGCCGCCGTGCGCTATGCCGCAATCACGGCAGGCTCGGCGCTGATGGGCGTGGCCGGCGCCTTCCTGACGCTGGCCGCCTTCAACGCCTTCTACTTCAACATGGTCAACGGCCGCGGCTGGGTGTGCGTGGCGCTGGTGGTGTTTGCCTCGTGGCGGCCGGGCAAGGCGCTGCTCGGCGCCGTGCTGTTCGCGCTGTTCGATGCGCTGCAGCTGCGCCTGCAGCAGTCGGGCAGCGGCCTGTTCGGCGTGTCGGTGCCCTATCAGGTGTACCTGATGCTGCCCTATGTCTTCAGCATCGCCGCGCTGGTGCTGGTGGCGCGCCGCGCCGCCTACCCGCAGGCGCTGATGAAGCCCTACCGCAAAGGCGAGCGCTGAGTTCGCGGAGTCCTGCCCATGCTGCTCATCACCAACGCCACACTGACCGACGGCCGCAGCGGCCAGAGACTGCTGGTCGACGACGGCCGCTTCGTGGCCATCGGCCCCGACCTGCCCACACCCGAGGGTGTCGAAGTGATCGACGCCCAGGGCTGGCTGCTCAGCCCGCCCTTCGTCGACGCGCATTTCCACATGGACGCGACGCTCAGCCTGGGGCTGCCGCGCCTGAACGTCTCGGGCACGCTGCTCGAGGGCATCGCGCTGTGGGGCGAGCTGAAGCCCCATCTGACCCAGGAAGCGCTGGTCGAGCGCGCGCTGCAGTACTGCGACTGGGCCGTGGCCAAGGGGCTGCTGGCGATCCGCTCCCATGTCGATGTCTGCGACGAGCGGCTGCTGGCGGTGGAAGCGCTGCTGCACGTGCGCGAACGGGTCAAGCCCTACCTCGACCTGCAGCTGGTGGCCTTCCCGCAGGACGGCGTGTTGCGCTCGCCCGGTGCGCTGGCCAACCTGAAGCGGGCGCTGGACATGGGCGTGGACGTGGTCGGCGGCATCCCGCATTTCGAAAGAACGATGGCCGACGGCGCCGAGAGCGTGAAGGTCCTGTGCGAGCTGGCGGCCGAGCGCGGCCTGCCGGTGGACATGCACTGTGACGAAAGCGACGATCCCTTGAGCCGCCATGTCGAGACGCTGGCCTTCCACACGCAGCGCCTCGGGCTGCAGGGCCGGGTCACCGGCTCGCACCTCACGTCGATGCATTCGATGGACAACTACTACGCGTCCAAGCTGATCCCGCTGATGCGCGAGGCGGGTCTGCACGCGGTGGCCAATCCGCTGATCAACATCACGCTGCAGGGCCGCCACGACACCTACCCCAAGCGCCGCGGCATGACGCGCGTGCCCGAGCTGATGGCCGCCGGCATCAACGTCGGCTTCGGCCACGACTGCGTCATGGACCCTTGGTATCCGATGGGCTCGGGCGACATGCTCGAGGTCGCGCAGATGGGCCTGCACGTCGCCCAGATGACCTCGCTGGACGGCATGCGCGCCTGCTTCGACGCGGTGACGGTGAACAACGCGCGCGTGCTCGGGCTCGACGACTACGGCATCGAGCCGGGGAAGGCGGCCGACTGCGTGTTGCTGCAGGCACGTTCGCCGATCGAAGCAATCCGCCTGCGTGCTCACCGACTTTGGGTCATGCGAAATGGCAAAGTAATTGCACACTCTCCCGTATTGGCTGCGTCGCTGGACCTGCCCGATCGGCCGGCCGCCGTGGACTGGAGTACGGCGCCGCGTGGCTGAGCGGCCCGGCTCGCCCCCGCGTTCGCGGGCCTTGGCCAAAGACTTGCTTCGCTAGAATCGTCCGCAACCCGGACCCGCAGCGCACATGAAACTCATCGGATCGCTCACCAGCCCTTACGTGCGCAAGGTTCGCATCGTGATGGCCGAGAAGAAGCTCGACTTCCAACTCACGCTGGAAGACGTGTGGGCCACCGACGAGGTGCTCAAGGCCAACCCGCTGGGCAAGGTGCCCTGCCTGGTGATGGAAGGCGGCGAGGCGGTGTTCGACTCGCGCGTCATCGTCGAATACCTGGACACGCTGTCGCCAGTGGGCAAGCTGATCCCGCCGTCGGGGCGCGAGCGCATCGAGGTGCGCACCTGGGAGGCGCTGTCCGACGGCGTGCTCGACGCGGCCATCATGGCGCGCATGGAACAGGTCTGGCCCGGCCGCACCGAGGCACAGCGCTCGATGGCCTGGATCGACCGGCAGATGAGTCGTGTCGACACTGCGCTGGCGGCGATGAGCAAGGGCCTGGGCGACAAGCCCTATTGCATGGGCATCCACCTGACGCTGGCCGACATTGCCGTCGGCTGCGCGACCGGCTACCTGGACTTCCGCTTCCCGGCCATTGCCTGGCGCGAGCGGCATGCCAACCTGGCGCGCCTGTCGGACAAGCTGGCGCTGCGCCAGAGCTTCGTCGACACCCGGCCGCCGGGCTGATTCAGCTGAGCAGGCCCCAAGCCGATGCCTCGTCCACCTGCGTCGGCAGCGCCATCGGCTGCACCGGCGCGAAGCTGTGCGCACTGGCCAGCGGCCAGTAGTGGCGGTAGACGTTGTGCGGCCAGTCGCCCTGGCCGCGCGCCGCCGTCAGCAGCGCGCCCGGCTGCACGAAGGGCAGCACGTTGGCCAGCAGCCGCACCTCGTGGTCGGCGGCACGGCGCACGATGTGGAAGGCGTTGATCTGATTCGGATGCGTCAACCCGGCGGCCTGCACCAGCTCCTTCAGCGCCTCCAGCGTGTTCCGGTGGTAGCGGTAGATCCGCTCCATCTTGTCGGGCACCACCAGCGCCTGCTGGCGCCGCTTGTCCTGCGTGGCCACGCCCGTCGGGCACGCCCCGGTGTGGCAGGCCTGCGCCTGCAGGCAGCCCAGCGCGAACATGAAGCCGCGCGCCGCGTTGCACCAGTCGGCCCCCAGCGCCATGGCGCGCGCGATGTCGAAGGCACCGATGACCTTGCCGGCGCAGCCGATCTTGATCTTCGAGCGCAGGTTCAGGCCGAGCAGCGTGTTGTGCACCAGCAGCAGCCCTTCCTGCAGCGGCGCGCCCACATGGTCGGTGAACTCCAGCGGCGCGGCGCCGGTGCCGCCTTCGGCGCCGTCGACGACGATGAAGTCCGGCACGATGCCGGTGTGCAGCATGGCCTTGCAGATGGCGAACCATTCCCAGGGGTGGCCGATGCACAGCTTGAAGCCGGTGGGCTTGCCGCCGGACAGCGCGCGCAGCTGCTCGATGAACTGCAGCAGCTGCACCGGCGTGTCGAAGGCGCTGTGGCTGGCCGGGCTGATGCAGTCCTGGCCCGGCGGCACGTCGCGCGCGCGGGCGATCTCGATCGTGACCTTGGCCCCCGGCAGCACGCCGCCGTGGCCGGGCTTGGCGCCCTGGCTGAGCTTGAGCTCGATCATCTTCACCTGCGGGTCGCGCGCCACCGCGGCAAAGGCCTCGGGGTTGAAGCGCCCGTCAGGGTGCCGGCAGCCGAAGTAGCCGGAGCCGATCTCCCAGATCAGGTCGCCGCCATGCACGCGGTGGTGCTGGCTGATCGAGCCTTCACCGGTGTCGTGCGCGAAGCGGCCGCGCGCCGCGCCGCCGTTCAGCGCCAGGATGGCGTTGGCGCTGAGCGCGCCGAAGCTCATCGCCGAGATGTTGAACAGGCTGGCCGAATAGGGCTTGGCCCGGTCGGCGCCGATGGTCACGCGGAAGTCGTGCGTCGGCAGCCGCGTCGGCGCCATCGAGTGGTTGATCCACTCGTAGCCGTGCGCATGCACGTCCAGCTGCGTGCCGAAGGGCCGCTTGTCCGGGTCGCCCTTGGCGCGCTGGTAGACCAGCGAGCGCTGCTGGCGCGAAAAGGGCGCCGCCTCGTGGTCGGGCTCGATGAAGTACTGGCGGATCTCCGGCCGGATGTACTCCAGCAGGTAGCGCAGGTGCCCGGCCACCGGGTAGTTGCGCAGCACCGAGCGGCGCGTCTGCAGCCGGTCGCGCAGGCCCAGCAGGCTCAGCGCACCGAACAGCAGCAACGGCACCGCGCCCTGGCCGAGCAAGGCCCAGGACGCTGCGGACAGCAGCGCCGCAGCGCCGCACAGCAGCCACAGCGCATAGCGCAGCGGCACATGGTCATCGATTCGCTGCAGCCATTCACGCATCACACAGGCTCCCGGTTGGAGTGACGCGCTGCGGCACCGTCTGCCTGCGGCACGGCCAGCTTGTCGAGAAAGGGGAAGCGCCATTGCGCGTTCGATTCGCGGCCGACGATGCGCTCGCGGCAGCCGCTCTGGCTCAGGTCCAGCATCTCGATCGGCAGCGTCAGCTGCGCGCGCAGCGAATAGAACACCTTGACCCGCGGCGTCACCGGCGCAGCGGGGTTGTGCTCGACCACCACCGCCAGCCGCTGCGAGCCCAGCCGCACCAGCGAGCCCACCGGGTAGATGCCGACGCAGTCGATGAAGGCGCGGAACACGGCCGCGTCGAACTTGCCGGCGCGCGTCCATTCGGCCATCTTGGCGATCGAGTCGGCCGGCAGCCAGCCTTCCTTGTAGGGGCGGTTGGAGGTGATGGCGTCGTAGACGTCGCACACCGCGCCCATGCGTGCCAGCAGCGAGAAGGCTTCGCCGCTGAGGCCTTCGGGGTAGCCCTGGCCGTCGGGCCGCTCATGGTGGTGCAGGCATACGTCCAGCGCTACCGCGCTGGCCATGCCGGTGTCCAGCAGCATGTCGTGGCCGAAGCGCGGATGGCCTTTGATCAGGTGGTATTCGGCGGGCGTGAGCTTTCCCGGCTTGTTCAGCACCTCGAGCGGGATCTTCGCCTTGCCCATGTCGTGCACCAGTCCGGCCAGGCCGGCCTCGCGCACCTGCGCCTCGTCCAGGCCCATGCGCCGCGACAGCACCACCATCAGCGTGCACACCGCCACCGAGTGCATGAAGGTGTAATCGTCGTGGGTCTTCAGGCGCACCAGGCCGAGCATCGCGCCGGCGTTGCGCTGCATCGACGAGGCGATCTCGTCGACCAGCGGCGCGCAGCCCTCGACGTCGAGCGCACGTCCCATGCGCGCCTCGTCGAACAGTGAAGTGACGCTGTGCCGCGCCAGCGCGCACAGCCGGCTGGCGATGGCCGCCTCCTCTTCCAGGCGGGTGCGCTGCGGCGCCGGCTGCGATGGCGCCGCGCGCGCTGACGGCGCCGGCGCTGCGGTCGGCAGCGCCAGCGCAGGCTCGGGCTCGACATCCAGCCCGCGCGCAGTGTCGATCTCACATTCCTTGACGCCGCTGGCGCGCAGCTTGTGCAGGTCGGCCGGGTCCTGCAGCACGAAGCTCGTCTTCCAGAACGGGTGGTCCAGCCAGGCCCCGCCGAGGCTGTGCAGGTACATGCCGAGCCGGAGCTGTTCGACGCGGACGGTCTTGAGCATGGGCGGGTCTGGGCAGGGACGGACGACGGCGCGCTTCAGCCGGCGCGCGGCGCTCAGAAGCCGAGGCTGGCCAGCAGCGCGTCGACCTTGACCTGGTCGTTGACGACCTCGGCCCCGGCCACAGCGGCGATCACCGGGCCGCTCAGGGGGCCGAGCGCAGGCGCCGGTTCGGTGGCGGCCGCCTTCCTCAGCAACTGCAGCAGGCTGTCTTCCAGTTCGATGACCAGCGCCACCACCTTGGCCACCACCTGGCCGGTCAGGTCGTGGAAATCCTGTGCCAGCATGATGTCGGTCAGTTGCTGGTCGATGTGCGTGGCCGCACCCTCGACCGCCGCGACGAAGGCCAGCACCTCGGGCGCCGGCAGCAGCCGCGCCGGATCGGCGCCACAGCGCTGCGCCAATTGCTTCGACGCCGTCCGGATGGCCTGGTGCTCGTGCTTGGCTTGCTCCACCGCCGTCAGCACCCGGTCGGCGGCTTCGCCGCTCTTGTGCGCGATGTAGCTCAGGCGGCTGCGCGCATCGGGCAGGTCTTGCGCAGACTGCTGCAGCTTGGGCATCACGCCCAGCTGCTGCAGCGTGTCATGCAGCTGGCGCGTGATCTGGCCGAGCTGCTGGTACACCTCGGGCGCGGCAGGCCCCGGCACCATCGGCCACTTGTTCGTCTTCATGCGGCGACGGCCATCTTCTGCAGGATGCGCTGCACCTTCTCTTCCAGCGTGGCCTTGCTGAAGGGCTTGACGATGTAGCCGGCAGCACCGCTTTGCGCGGCCAACACGATATCTTCCTTGCGCGCCTCGGCGGTGACCATCAGCACCGGCAGGTGACGCAGCGTCTCCTCGGCCTTGATGGCCTTGAGCAGCTCGAAGCCGCTCATGTTGGGCATGTTGATGTCCGAGACGACGAAGTCGAAGTGCTGCACCTTCAACAACTCCAGCGCCGCGGCGCCGTCCTCGGCCTCGGTGACGTTGTGGCAGCCCATCTCCTTGAGCAGCCCGCGCACGATGCGCCGCATCGTGGAAAAGTCGTCGACGACCAGGAACTTCAGCGGGGTGGGGTCGCTCACGGGATCCTCCTATGTCCGGGACTGAAGGGGCATATCGGACGGCCGACGCGGAAGTTGAGGCGGGTGTGGCAATGGGCTCGAATTCCCCCTCACATTGGCGCTTTTGTCGCGGCCAGGCCGGCCGATACTGAGCCGAAGACCGATCCTGGCGCTGCTGCAGGCTCGACAGCCACCCTGCCCGTAAAGCCTCGAGATGCTCCCCAGACCCTGTCCCCCACGCAAGACGGCCGCAGCGCCGTGGTTGAGTTCAGCGCAATGGCCGCACCGGACGACTCAGCCGCTCGGCTTGCGCGACTGCGCGCCCAGACGCGCAAGGCCGGCGAGGCCTCCTTCTTCGGGGTCGACGCGCAATTGCGCCGCGTGGCGGTGAAGGTCCTGCCAGGCGAATACGTCGTTGCGCGCGAGGACTTGCCGATCATGACCACGCTCTGCTCGTGCATCGCCAGCTGCCTGTGGGACCGCATCGTGAATGTCGGCGGCATGCACCACTTCATGCTGTCCGATGGGCCCGGCGACAACGGCCGCTACGGCGCCTTCGCAATGGAGCGGCTGATCGACGGGCTGCTCGCCTACCTTCGCACCGAACGCATGCCGGTGGTCGGCATGGACGTTCTCGACGTCCATCCGCGCAAGCCGCGCTTCGTGCCATCCAGCGGCAAGGCCATGGTCAGGCGGCGGGCCTCGGCCCCTGCCGCGGAGCGGGTCGAGCGCGAGCGCGCCATCAACCCGCGCGTCGTCATGGCCGGCTGGGCTGACCTGTTCTGACCCGACGAGACCACGCGGAAGCGCCGATGCTGCCCAAGACCCGCGTGCTGGTGGTGGACGATTCGGCGCTGGTGCGCAGCCTGCTGGGCGAGATCATCAACCGGCAGGCCGACATGGCCTGCGTCGGCGCCGCCGCCGACCCGCTGATGGCCCGCGAGATGATCCGCGAGCTGAACCCGGACGTGATCACGCTCGACGTGGAGATGCCGCGCATGGACGGCATCGAGTTCCTGGCGCGGCTGATGCGGCTGCGGCCGATGCCGGTGGTGATGGTGTCCACGCTGACCGAGCGCGGCGCCGCGGTCACGCTGCGCGCGCTGGAGCTGGGCGCGGTGGACTTCGTGGCCAAGCCAAAGATTGGCGTCCACGACGGCCTGGCACTGCTGGCCGACGACATCACCGCCAAGATCCGCATCGCCGCCCATGCGCACCTGAGGCGCGCTGTCGCGGCGCCAGCGGGTGCCCCGCCCCGGTCGGTGACCGCGCCGCTGGGCCGGCTGTCGACCGAGAAGTTCATCTTCATCGGCGCCTCCACCGGCGGCACCGAAGCCACCAGGGAGCTGCTGGTGCAGCTGCCGGCGGACGCGCCGGCGGTGCTGATCACCCAGCACATGCCGCCGGGCTTCACGCGCAGCTACGCGACCCGGCTCGACGGCCTGTGCCGCATGGCCGTCAAGGAGGCCTGCGACGGCGAGCGCGTGCTGCCCGGCCATGCCTACATCGCGCCGGGCGGCCTGCACCTGAGCGTGGAGCGCTGCGGCGCCCACTACGTGGCGCGGGTGCGCGACGGCGCGCCGGTGAACCTGCACAAACCCTCGGTCGAGGTGCTGTTCGATTCGGCAGCGCGCGTGGTCGGCCCCAATGCGCTGGGCGTGATGCTCACCGGCATGGGTGGCGACGGCGCCAAGGCCATGCGCCTGATGCGCGACGCCGGCAGCTGGAACGTGGCCCAGGACGAGGCCAGCTGCGTGGTCTTCGGCATGCCGCGCGAGGCCATCGCCGCCGGTGCGGCGCACGAGGTGCTGCCGCTGTCAGCGATCGCCGCGCGGCTGATCGAACGCTTGCGCGGCACGGCCGGCCAGGCCACCCGCCGGGTCTGAAGCCATGGACGAACCAGCACCCGAAGCCGACGACTTGCCCTCCATGTCCCGGAGGGTGTCCGTCACGCGGCGCCATGTCGGCTTCGACGTGGTCGAGGCGGCAGACGGCACGGACGGCTGGGACGAGTCCCAGCGGCGACGCTTCGGCCCAGCCGAGCTGGTCGAGGTCATCGGCAAGGCCATCGGCCAGCCCGCGCCGCCGACGAAAGCCCCATGAGCGAGATCACCAGCGCCAGCGCGGCGGCGGGCATCGACCTGTCGCAGTTCCACCAGGTCTTCTTCGAGGAAGCCGGCGAGAACCTGGAGCAGATGGAACAACTGCTGCTGGGAATCGACATCGAGTCGGCCGAGGACGAGGCGCTGAACGCCATCTTCCGCTGCGCCCATTCGGTCAAGGGCGGCGCGGCCACCTTCGGCTTTGCCGACGTGGCCGAACTGACGCACCAGATGGAAACGCTGCTCGACAAGCTGCGCCGCCACGAGCTGGCCCTGTCGTCCCCGATGGTCGATGTGCTGCTGCAGGCCGGCGACGCGCTGAAGTTGCAGCTGGCACGGCACCAAGGCGGCGGCGGCGACGCGCTGGACACCATCGAATTGCTGGAGCGCGTGCGCGAGCTGGCCGGTCTGGGCGCCGCTGCGCCCCAGGCGCGCCGATCACTCCCGCCCGCCGCAACGGCCGCGGCGCCGGCCGCGACGGGGCGGCGCTGGCTGGAGCTGACGATCGGCCCGCTGCGGGACACCGATGCCGTGGACCGCGTGGTCGAACTCTTCG
The DNA here is from genome assembly GCA_018261815.1 of Pseudomonadota bacterium. Classification (GTDB taxonomy): domain Bacteria; phylum Pseudomonadota; class Gammaproteobacteria; order Burkholderiales; family Burkholderiaceae_C; genus Rubrivivax. Next base: position 4,820 of record JAGTRL010000053.1, on the reverse strand, counting down.
CCGAGATCGTCGACCTGGGCACGATCGTGCCGCTGCAGGTCGGCGGCGGCGACGACGGCGTGCACCGCTTCAAGGTGTGCACCGGCTGCAGCGACGCCGAGCTGGTGGACCTGTTGTCCTTCCATGTCGACAGCGCGCAGGTGCGGCTGGCACCGCTGGCGGACGTCGCACCGGCCCCGGCCATGGCGGCGTCGGCGCGCGCCACGCCTCAGGCGGCGGGCAGCACCGACTCGGGCACGCTACGCGTGTCGGTGGACAAGGTCGACCAGCTGATCAACCTGGTGGGCGAACTCGTCATCACCCAGGCCATGCTGGCGCAGAGCAGCGCGTCGCTGGAGCCGGCGGCGCAGCGGCAGCTGTCGGCCGGACTGGCCGACCTGCAGCGCCACACGCGCCACCTGCAGGAATCGGTGATGTCGATCCGCATGATTCCGATGTCGGCGGTGTTCAGCCGCTTCCCGCGCCTGCTGCGCGACCTGGCGGGCAAGCTGGGCAAGAAGGTCGAGCTGGTGACGCAAGGCGAGGCCACCGAGCTGGACAAGGGCATGATCGAGAAGATCACCGACCCGCTGACGCACCTGGTGCGCAACAGCTGCGACCACGGCATCGAGATGCCGACCGAGCGGCTGGCGCACGGCAAGCCCGAGACGGGGACGATCACGCTGGCGGCCTCGCACCAGGGCGGCTCGATCGTCATCGAGGTGCGCGACGACGGCAAGGGCCTGTCGCGCGCCAAGCTGCTGGCCAAGGCGCGCGAGCGCGGCCTGCATGCGAGCGACAGCCTGAGCGACAGCGAGGTCTGGGCGCTGATCTTCGCGCCGGGCTTTTCCACCGCCGAGGCGGTGACCGACGTCTCCGGCCGCGGCGTCGGCATGGACGTGGTCAAGAAGAACATCGCCGCGCTCGGCGGCGTGGTGGAGATCGACTCCACCGAAGGCCACGGCATGAGCGTGCGCGTGCGCCTGCCGCTGACGCTGGCCATCATGGACAGCATGTCGGTGCGCGTGGCCGACGAGTGCTACGTGCTGCCCTTGGCCTCGGTGGTCGAATCGTTCCAGTTCTCGCCGGATCAGCTCAGGATCATCGGCGCTCGCGCTCAGGTGATCCAGCTGCGCGACGAGTTCCTGCCGGTGGTGGAGCTGGAGCGCGTCTTCGACGTGCGGCGCCATGGCGGCAAGCGCGAGGATGCGGTGATGGTGGTGATCGAATCCGACGGCGTGCGCATTGCCGTGCTGGTCGATGAACTGCTCGGGCAGCAGCAGGTGGTGGTGAAGAACCTGGAGTCGAACGTCGGCCCGGTGGCGAATGTCTCGGGCGCCACCATCCTGGGCGACGGCCGCGTGGCGCTGATCGTCGACGTGGGCGCGCTGGTGCGCCGCACGCGCCACCGATGAGCCCCCACGTGCCGCAAGGCCCGGCCGTCGGACTGAGCCAGGCCGATTTCGAGCGCGTGCGCTCGATGATCCACCGCCATGCCGGCATCGCTCTCGGCCCGAGCAAGAAGACCATGGTCCACAGCCGGCTGTCGCGGCGGCTGCGCGTGCTCGGCCGGTCCGACTTCGCCGGCTACCTGGACGAGCTGGAGCGCCGCGGCAGCGAGCAGCCCGAGTGGCAGGAGTTCGTCAACGCGCTGACCACCAACCTGACCGCCTTCTTCCGCGAGGCGCATCACTTCCCGGTGCTGGCGCAGCATCTGCGGCAGCGCGCCGCCCACACGCCCATGCAGATCTGGTGCTGCGCCGCGTCCACCGGCGAGGAGCCCTACAGCATCGCGATGACCGCGCGCGACGCCTTCGGGTCGCAGGCCATGCCGCCAGTGTCGATTCTGGCCACCGACATCGACACCGCCGTGCTGGAGCAGGCGCGCCAAGGTGTGTACCCGATCGACGCGGTGGCCAAGCTCGACCCCGGCCTGCTGCGCCGCCACTTCCTGCGCGGGCGCGGCGCCCGCGACGGTCTGGTGCGCCTGCGGCCGGAACTGGGCGCGATGATCACATTCCGCCAGCTGAACCTGCTGCAGCCGCGCTGGCCGCTGCAGACGCGCTTCGACGCCATCTTCTGCCGCAACGTGATGATCTACTTCGACAAGCCGACACAGGCCCAGCTGCTGCAGCGCCTGGCGCAGCGACTCAAGCCCGACGGCTTGCTCTTCGTCGGCCATTCGGAGAACTTCACCCGGGCCCGCGAACTGTTCGAATTGCAGGGCAAAACCGTCTACAGGCTGGCACGCGCGGCCCGCTGAGCCACCCGGCGGCGTGGCAAATGGCCGGAACGGGCATGAGGCGCGGTGAACGGCGCCCGGCCGACGCAGCCCTGCATCAAGTTCATGAAGCCCCGGCCGATAGCCGACATGAGCCCCTACCGGCAGGGCCGGTGCCGCGCTTTGCGGCAAGCCCGACATGCCGATCCCGGCCCCACCCTCAAGGAAGCCACCCATGACCCTGCCGTCCGCCCCGCTTGCCGGTGCCGCGCCATCGACCGCCGCACCGACCTCGATCCGCGAGTTCCTGGCATTCAAGCTGGGCCACGAGGAGTACGGCATCGACATCCTGCGAGTGCAGGAGATCCGCTCCTACGAAAAGCCCACGCGCATTGCCAACGCGCCCGAGTTCATCAAGGGCGTGGTCAACCTGCGCGGCGTGATAGTGCCGATCATCGACATGCGGGTGAAGCTCAACCTGGAGCAGGCCCACTACGACCACTTCACCGTGGTCATCGTGCTGAACATCGGCCAGCGCGTCATGGGCATGGTGGTCGATGCCGTATCCGACGTGGTCACGCTGGCGCCCGAGCAGTTGCGCCCGGTGCCGAAGCTCGGCGCCGGCATGGCCAGCGAGCACCTGCTGGCCATCGGCGCCGTCGACGACCGCACGCTGATCCTGGTGGATATCGAGGGGTTCATGTCCGGCGCGGAGATCGGCCTGGTCGAGCCCACGCTGCAATAGCCCATGCCGCCCCGTCGCGACAAGGATCCCTCGTGAAGAACCCGAGAATTTCCACGCAGCTGAGCCTGCTCGTCGGCCTGGTGTCGGCCATGCTGCTGGGCCTGGGCTTGCTCGGCCTGCATGGAATGAGCCGATCGAACGATGCACTCAAGACGGTCTACGAGGACCGCGCCATGCCCATCGACCAGCTGGCCCGGATGAACGAGCTGCAGCGGGACACCCGCCTGGCTCTGGCCCAGGCGCTGATGCAGACCTTGCCGGCCGCCGACGCGGTGGCACAGATCGAGGGCCACATCGCCCAGGCCGGCAAGCTGTGGGAGGCCTACCTGTCCGCGCAGCCGACGGCCCAGGAAGCCAGGCTCGCCACGGCCGCCGCCGACGCCCTGGCCAGCTTCGTGCAGGACGGCCTGCTGCCCAGCGTGGCCGCGCTGCGGGACAAAAACCCGAAGGAGGTGATGCGGCTGCAGACGCAGAAGGTTCAGCCACTGTCGGTGGCGCTGCAGCGATCGCTCGATGCGCTGATCAGGCTGCAGCTCGACGAAGCCCATACGCAATATGCAGCCGCGATGGCCCACGCGGCGACGCTGCGTGGGGTGTCGATCGCGGCCATCGGGCTGGGCGTGCTGCTGGCCGCTGCCTTCGGCTACGCGATGGCGCGCGCCATCGGCCGCCAGCTCGGGGCCGAGCCGGCGCAAGCCGCCGCGCTGGCCCAGCGTGTCGCCGCCGGCGAGCTGGACACGCCGATCGCGCTGCGCGACGGCGACCGCAGCAGCCTGATGGCCCAACTGAAGCTGATGCAGTCCAGGCTGGGCGACGTGGTCGGCCGCGTGCGCCAGAACGCCGACAGCGTGGCCACCGCCTCGGCGCAGATCGCTCAGGGCAACAACGATCTGAGCGAGCGCACCGAGCAGCAGGCCAGCGCGCTGCAGCAGACCGCGGCGTCGATGGAAGAGCTCAGCGCCACCGTCAGGCAGAACGCCGACAACGCGCGCCAGGCCAACCAGCTGGCGCTGGGCGCATCGACCGTGGCGGTGCGGGGCGGCGAGGTCGTCGGCCGCGTGGTCGACACGATGAAGGGCATCAACGATTCGTCCCGGCGCATCGCCGACATCATCGGCGTGATCGATGGCATCGCCTTCCAGACCAACATCCTGGCGCTGAACGCCGCGGTCGAGGCCGCGCGGGCCGGCGAGCAAGGCCGTGGTTTCGCGGTGGTGGCGGCCGAGGTGCGCAACCTGGCACAGCGCAGCGCCGAGGCGGCCAGGGAGATCAAGGGCCTGATCAGTGCCAGCGTTGAGCGCGTGGAACAGGGCAGCGCACTGGTCGACCAGGCCGGCGCCACGATGAGCGAGGTGGTGAACTCGATCCAGCGCGTCTCCGACCTGATGGGCGAGATCAGCGCGGCCAGCAGCGAACAGAGTGTCGGCGTGGCGCAGGTCGGCGAGGCGGTGAGCCAGATGGACCAGTCGACGCAGCAGAACGCGGCGCTGGTGCAGCAGAGCGCGGCCGCGGCCGAGAGCCTGAGGCAGCAGGCAGTGATGCTGGTGCAGGCGGTGGCGGTGTTCGGGGCCGGTTCGACCCTCGCCGCATTCGCGGCGCCGGCGGCACCGGTGCACGCAGCGCGCAGGGACAGCTCTGCGAAGTTCGAGCGGCGTGGTCCGGGCCGCGCGACGAACGTCACCCGGCCGAACTTCGGCGTCAGGCCGAACCCGAGTGCAGACGCCGACGTGCCAAGTCCCGCGCCGGCGCGCACCGGCAGCGACGACTGGGAGAGCTTCTAGCCCCAATACTGTTCACTTTGAACCCGCGCGCTTGATCTTGGGCTGGGTCGGCGCGGCGATGTTCAGAGTGTCTCCCCTGCTACGCAGTGGGAAG
>JAGTRL010000052.1 GCA_018261815.1 Pseudomonadota bacterium | reverse complement strand
CTTGCGGATGGCCCAGCCGATGTCGTTGCCGGCCAGGTCGCCCATGCGGAACGGGCCCATCGCGAAGCCGAACTTCTCGATCGCCTTGTCCACCTGCGCCGGCGTGCAGCCTTCGTCCAGCAGGAAGCCGGCCTGGCGGCTGTACTGCTCGATCATGCGGTTGCCGATGAAGCCGTCGCACACGCCCGAGACCACCGCCGTCTTCTTGATCTTCTTGGCCACGCCCATCACCGTGGCGAGCACGTCCTTGCCCGTCTTCGCGCCGCGCACCACTTCCAACAGCTTCATCACGTTGGCCGGGCTGAAGAAGTGCATGCCGACCACGTCCTGCGGGCGCTGGGTGAAGGCCGCGATCTTGTCGACGTCGAGCGTGCTGGTATTGCTGGCCAGGATGGCGCCGGGCTTCATCACCTCGTCCAGCGTCTTGAAGACCTTTTCCTTGACGCCCATCTCCTCGAACACCGCCTCGATCACCAGGTCGGCGTCCTTGATGGCGTCGTAGGCCAGCGTGGTGGACAGCAAGGCCATGCGCTGCTCGTACTTGTCCTGCTTGAGCTTGCCGCGCTTGACCTGCGACTCGTAGTTCTTGCGCATCACACCGATGCCGCGGTCCAGCGCATCCTGCTTCATCTCCAGGATCGTCACCGGGATGCCGGCATTCAGGAAGTTCATCGAGATGCCGCCGCCCATGGTGCCCGCGCCGATGACCGCCACCTTCTCGATCTTGCGCTGCGGCGTGTCCTCGGGCACGTCGGGGATCTTGCTGGCGGCGCGTTCGCCGAAGAAGGCGTTGCGCAGCGCCTTGCTCTCCGGCGTCACCATCAGTGCCAGGAAGGTGTCGCGCTCAAAACGCATGCCGTCCTCGAACTTTGGCGACTTGACGGCGGCCTCGACGCAGTCCACGCACTTGGCCGGCGCGGGAAAGTTCTTCGCCATCGCCTTGACGGCGTTGCGAGCGAAGGCGAAGTAGCCGTCGGGGTTCGGGTGCGTTACCTTCAGATTGCGCACCAGCGGCAGCGGACGCCGGTCGGCCACCTCGGCCGCAAAGGCCAGCGCGCCGGCCATCAGGTCACCATCGATCAGCTTGTCGAAAAGTTTCTGGCCGGGGATGGCGGCCAGCATCTCGCTCTTCACCGGTTCACCGCTGACGATCATGTTCAGCGCGGCCTCCACACCCAGCACGCGCGGCAGGCGCTGCGTGCCGCCCGCGCCGGGCACAAGGCCGAGCTTGACCTCGGGCAACGCCACCTGCGCGCCGGGCGCGGCCACGCGGTAGTGGCAGGCCAGCGCCAGTTCCAGACCGCCGCCCATGGCAACGCTGTGCACCGCGGCCACGATTGGTTTGGTCGAAGCCTCGAACTGCTGCCACAACGACAGCAGGTTCGGCTCGGCCACCGCCTTGGGCGAACCGAACTCGCGGATGTCGGCACCGCCCGAAAACGCACGCCCGGCGCCAGTGATGACGATGGCCTTGACGGCGGGGTCGGCGTTGGCGCGATCCACACCGTCGGCAATGCCGCGCCGCGTGTCGTAACCCAGGCCGTTGACCGGCGGGTTGTTCAGAGTAACGACGGCGATGGGGCCGCGAACTTCGTAGCTGGCAGTCATGAGCAATGTCTCCATTTCAGGCGAGAAATCGAACGCTCGTTCGATTTTAGGTGCCGGCAGCAGCCACGTCCTGTAACGGGAGTGACACACCACCTTCGCAGTGAACGTCAAGCAAGCCTACACCTCGAGCCATTCCTTGCGAACGGCCTCGTTGGCTTTGAGGTCATCGGCGCTGCCTTCGAAGACGATGCGACCATGCCCCATCACGTACAGACGTTTGGAGATGCGCAGCGCGATCGTCAGCTTCTGCTCGACCAGCAGGATCGACACCCCACGCGCGGCAATGCGCTCGAGCAGGTCGGCCACCAGTTCGACCATCTTCGGCGCGAGCCCTTCGGTAGGTTCGTCGATCATGATCAGGTCGGGGTCGCCCATCAGCGTGCGACAGATGGTCAGCATCTGCTGCTCGCCGCCGGAGAGCACGCCGCCCGGCGTTTCGGCACGTTCATGCAGGCGCGGGAAAAGGTCGAACATGTCCTGCATGCTCCAGCGCCCGCCGGGCTTGGTGGACTTCATGCCCAGGATCAGGTTTTCGCGCACCGTCAGCTGAGGGAAGATGTCGCGGTTCTCCGGCACATAACCCAGGCCGCCGCGCGCGATCTGGTGCGGCTTCAGGCCGATCAGTTCGCGCCCCTTGAACACCACCGAGCCGGTGCGATCGACGTCGCCCATGATGGCCTTGATCGTCGTCGAACGCCCCACTCCGTTGCGGCCAAGCAGCGAGACAATTTCGCCATCGTCGACGCGGAAATCCACACCCCGCAGGATGTGGCTCTTGCCGTAATAGGCATGCAGGTCGCGCACCTCAAGCATCTTCGTGCTCCGCGGTCGCCGTGCCCAGGTAGGCCTCCTGCACCGCCGCATTGGCGCGGATGCGCTCGGGTGTGTCCGTCGCGATCACTTGTCCGTACACCAGCACCGAAATGCGATCGGCCAGGTTGAAGACCACGCCCATGTCGTGCTCGACGATGATCAGTGTCTTGCCTTCGGTGACGCGGCGGATCAGTTCGACCGCATGGTCGGTCTCCGAATGGCTCATGCCGGCGGTGGGCTCGTCGAGCATGATCACGTCGGCCCCGCCGGCGATGGTGATGCCGATCTCCAGCGCGCGCTGCTCGGCGTAGGACAGGACGCCCGCCGGAACGTCGCGTCGCGAGGCCAGGTTGATCTGCTTGAGAATCGATTCGCTGCGCTCGCGCGCGTCGCGCGCCCGTTCCACCATGTTCCAGAACGAGTATTTGTAGCCCAGTGACCAAAGCACGCCGCAGCGGATGTTCTCGAACACGCTGAGCCGCGGGAAGATGTTGGTCACCTGGAAACTGCGCGACAGCCCGCGGCGGTTGATCATGAACGGCGCCAGTCCGGTGATGCTTTCGCCCTTCAGCCGCACCTCGCCCGACGTGACCGGGAAACGGCCGCTGACCAGGTGGAAGAGCGTGGACTTGCCGGCACCGTTGGGACCGATGATGGCGTGTCGCTCACCCTCGCGCACGTCGAGATTGACGCCGCGAATGATCGGTGTGGCGCCGAAGCTCTTGTGCAGGTCGAGCAACTGCAGTGCGGAGCGGCTCATGGTTCGGCCCGTCGGCGCAGTGCCTCCTGCGCGGCCGCATGGAAGGCCTCGGCGACCCGCGGTGCCACACGGCGCACGGCGAAGATGCCGGCGGCCAGCAGCATCAGGATGCCGGCCCAGGCGAGCGGCGAGTTCGCCTGGTAGTCGATCCACAGCACGCGCATCGCCGGGCCTTCGCTGGCCTTGACCAGAAGGTGATGGCAGGTCTCGACCAGCAGTACCACGCCGGCGGCCAGCATCAGCACCGGCAGCAACGCCAGCGCGTAGGCTGGCAGCACGCGCCTGAAGGTGCCGGCAGCCAGAAGTGGCTGGTGCATGAGCAGCAGCCCGGCCAGCCCCCAGGGGGCATACATCACGACGAAGATGAACATCAGCCCGATGTACAGCAGCCAGGCCCCGGTGTAGTCGGACAACGAGATCTGCAGTGCCGTCATCAGCACCGCACCGATGATCGGGCCGATGAAGAAGGCGATGCCGCCGATGTAGGCCATCAGCAGCACGAAGCCCGAGGGCACGGCGCCGACGACGCTGGAGGTGACGATCTCGTAGTGGATCGCGGCCAGCCCGCCCGCCACACCGGCGAAGAAGCCGGACACGCAGAAGGCAATGAAGCGAACCATCTGCGTGCTGTAGCCGACGAACTCGGCACGTTCGGGGTTGTCACGTACCGCGTTGCACATGCGACCGAGCGGCGTGCGCGTGAAGGCATACATGGCCGCCACGCACAGCAGGCACCACACGGCGATCAGGTAGTACACCTGGATCTGCGGCCCGAAGCTGATGCCGAAGAGCCGCAATGTCGAGGTGCGGCTGGTCGAGATGCCACCTTCCCCGCCGAAGAAGCCGCGCAGGATCAGCGAGCAGGCCGCCACCAACTCGCCGATGCCCAGCGAGATCATCGCGAACGCGGTGCCGGAACGCTTGGTCGACACCCAGCCGAAGATGAGGGCAAAGCTCAGGCCCGCGAGGCCGCCGACCAGCGGCAGCACCGGCAGCGGGATCGGCAGCTTCTCCGCGCCGATGACGTTCAGTGCATGCGCGGTCATGAAGCCGCCCAGCCCGTAGTACACGGCATGGCCGAAGGACAGCATGCCGGCTTGTCCGAGCAGCATGTTGTAGGACAGCGCAAAGATGATAGCGAAGCCCATCAGGCTCATCATCGTGATCGACGCGCCGCTGGTGAACACATACGGCAAAACGGCCACCGCCAGCGCGGCCACGACCCACTGCGCGTAGTGCCAGCGGCCACCCGAACCGGCGCTCACCGAAGCACCCTGTGCGCCAGGCGCCCCGGGCTGAGCGCTTTGGAGTGGCCCTGCGCACTCATGTGTCCCGATCCCCCATCAATCCCTTGGGCCTGAAGATCAGCACCAGCACCAACAACAGGTAGGGAATGATCGGCGCCACCTGGGCCACTGTGGCCATCCACAGATCACCACCAAAGGAGTCTCGCGTCAAGGTCACGCCCAGCGGAGCCAGCACATCGGCCACCGAGACATTCAGTGCCACGGCAAAGGTCTGGACCAGGCCGATGAGCAGCGACGCAATGAAAGCGCCGGGCAATGAGCCCAGCCCGCCCACAACGACCACGACAAACAGGATCGGCCCCAGCGACGCCGCCATCGATGGTTGCGTGACCAATGCCGGCCCAGCGATCACGCCGGCCAGCGCCGCCAGCGCACAACCCACGCCGAAGACCATCATGAAGACCAGCGGCACGTTGTGGCCGAGAGCGCCGACCATGTTCGGATGGGTCAGCGCCGCGCGGATGATCAGGCCGACGCGGGTGCGCGTCAGCAACAGCAGCAGGCCGATGAACACCGCCACCGACATCAGCAGCATGAACATGCGAAATGCCGGATAGGTGGTCGTGAACAGCGTGAAGGCCGAGAAGTTCAGGGCCTCAGGAATGCGGTAGTCGACCGGCACCTTGCCCCAGATCATCTGCACCAGTTCTTCGATGATGAAGGCCAGGCCAAAGGTGAAGAGCAACTCGGCGACGTGGCCGTGCTTGTGCACGGTGCGCAGGCCGAAGCGCTCGACCAGCGCGCCGATCACGCCCACCAGCAGCGGCGCAAGGACCAGCCCAGGCCAGTAGCCGACATAACGGCTGATCTGGTAGCCGAAATAGGCGCCCAGCATATAGAAGCTGGCGTGCGCAAAGTTCAGCACGCCCATCATGCTGAAGATCAGCGTCAGTCCGCTCGCCAGCAAGAACAACAGCATGCCGTAGAGCAGGCCGTTGAGCGTGGAGAAGATGATCAGTTCGAGCATGGAGCCCTACGCACGAAACGCTGCCGCGCCTCGCGCAGCGCGGGCCGCGCGGCGGCGACCCGCGCGTTCGGAATTGCCTCGACGCGCCCGCTCAGCTTGGCACGACCATCTTGCAGGTGGTCGGGATGACCGTGTCCTGCGCCTTGATCAAACCGACGGTTTTCCAACCCCAGCCGGTCTTCTCTTCGTCATGCTTGGTGCCCGATCCAAAGGACGAGATGTACATGTCCTGGAACAGCGAGTGATCGGCAGGACGCATGAACACTTCGGCACCGAGGATGTTCTTGAACTTCATGTCCTGCAGCGCCGTGGCCACCTTCTTCGGGTCAGCCGACTTGGCCTTGTTCAGCGCCTCGACGAACATGTCGATCTCGTTCTTCATGCGCAGATACCACCAGCCCTGGCCACTGCTGCCGCCGTACTTCTTCAGGAAAGAGTCGGCAAAAGCCTCCATTTCCGGTGACGGCACGTTGGTGTGCCATTCGCTGATCTGGTACACGCGGTGATCCAGCCCGGTCTGCTTGATGGCCGTCGGGCCACCTGCGCCGCCGGCGTAGTAGGTGTACCAGTTGACCTGCAACCCCGCGTCGGCGGCGGCCTTGAGCAGCAGAGACATGTCGTTGCCCCAGTTGCCGGTGATCACCGAATCGGCGCCCGAGGCCTTGATCTTGGCGATGTAGGGCGCGAAGTCGGTGATCTTCAGCAGCGGGTGCAGCTCGTCGCCGACGACCTGCACGTCGGGGCGCTTTTGCTTGAGCATGGCGTTGGCAGCACCACGCACCGCATGACCGAAGGAGTAGTCCTGGCCGATGATGTAGACCTTCTTGATCTCCGGCTTGTCCTTCATGAAGTTGGTCAGCGCAGCCATCTTGATGTCGGAGTTGGCATCCCAGCGAAAGTGCCAGTAGCTGCACTTCTCGTTGGTAAGCGCCGGGTCGACCGCGGCATAGTTGAAGTACAGCACTTCCTTGCCGGGGTTGCGCTCGTTGAACTTCGAGACGAACTCGCTGATGGCGATGGCCGCGCCCGAGCCGTTGCCCTGGGTGATGAAGCGCACGCCGGCATCAATGGCCTTCTGCACCTGGACCAGACTTTCCTGCGGGCTGCCCTTGTTGTCGTAGGCCACGACCTCGAGCTTCTGCCCATTGATGGCACCGCCCTTGGCATTGACCTGCTCGACCAGGTACTGAATATGTTTCAGGCCATGCTCACCGATGGTCGCGCCGCCACCGGAAAGTGGGTCGATGTAGGCGATCTTGATCTGTGCCTGGGCCCCGAACGCGGTCAGGCACACGGCAGCGGCCAGGGACCAGCGGCGCCATGTAGTGAGGATGTTCATCTGCAGTCTCCTCCATATGTTTTCGATTCTTTGGACAATAGCTGATAGATGCCGCCACGCGTTTCAGGGACTACCCGGTAGGTCCGCAACGTGCTGCCGGAGCCGCGCGCATCACCCCGCCCGCCCCGCGGGCACGAGGTGATCGCTAGACTGCGGGTCTGGATTCCAATTGATGAAGGCCTGTTCCTGATCATGAGCAGCAAGTCGCAAGACGACCCGAGCTATCCGGTGCGCAAGAGCGACGCCGAGTGGCGTGCCCAGCTCGACCCTATGCAGTACCAGGTGGCGCGCCATGCGGCCACCGAACGGCCCTTCACCGGCAAGTACTGGGACCACTTCGAGCCCGGGCGCTATGACTGCGTCGGTTGCGGCACCCCGCTGTTCAGTGCCGACAGCAAATTCGACGCGGGCTGCGGCTGGCCGAGCTATGCCGAGCCGATCCACAGCGAGGTCATCGAACGCGTGCGCGACACCAGCCTCGGCATGGTGCGCATCGAAGTACGTTGCCACAAGTGCGGCACACACCTCGGCCATGTGTTCGACGACGGCCCGGCGCCCAGCGGCGAACGCTATTGCATCAATTCGGCCGCGATAGACTTCAAGCGTCCTGCCTGAGCTGAGCCGCGAGACCCGCCGCCCCAGCGACCGCCCCGCCGAGCGCATGAAAATCCTCTTCGACTTCCTGCCCATCATCCTGTTCTTCGCGGCCTTCAAGTACGCAGAGGGCAACAAGGAATGGGCTGCCGCCTTGGCCACCAGCCACCTGGGATTTCTGGTGTCGGGCAACGTGGTCGGGGTGAACGAGGCGCCGGTGCTGCTGGCCACGATGGTGGTGATCGTCGCCACGCTGGCGCAGGTGGCCTGGCTCAAACTGCGCGCTCGCCGCGTCGACACCATGCTGTGGGTCAGCCTGGCCCTGGTGGTGGTGCTCGGCGGCGCCACCATCTATTTTCACAACGAGACCTTCATCAAGTGGAAACCCAGCCTGCTGTACTGGGCCATGGGTCTGTCCTTCTGGCTCAGCCCGCTGCTCTTCGGCAAGAATCTGCTGCGCGCACTGCTCGGTGAGCAGATGCAGTTGCCCGAGCGCGTCTGGCACCGCCTCAATTTCGCCTGGGTGGCCTTCTTCGCCCTGATGGGGCTGCTCAACCTGTGGGTGGCCTACAGCTTCTCGACCTCCACCTGGGTCAATTTCAAGCTCTTTGGCGGCATCGGGCTGATGCTGCTGTTCACGCTGGCGCAGGGGCTGTTCCTCGCCCGCTACCTCAAGGACGACGCCGCACCCGCCGAGAAGGTGCCGGCCGATTCGAGATGAGCGCCGCACCCGGAGTCAGCCGCGAGGCGATCGAGACCGCCTTGCGCGAAGCGCTGCAGCCCAGCGCGATCGAGGTGCAGGACGACAGCCACCTGCATGCCGGGCACGCTGGCGCGCGCGAGGGCCGCCACTTCAGCGTGCGCATCACCAGTGCCCGCTTCACCGGCTGCAGCCGGGTGGCACGGCATCGGCTCGTGTATGATGCTCTCCGCTTGTTGATGCCCACCGGCATCCACGCGCTGGCCATCGAGGCGCATGCGCCCGACGAGCGTTGAAACCTTCCGAAGCGAGCCTTCCCTGATCGCGGGCATCCAAGCCCAGTTTGGCGCGCCCTGCCTTTAGCGGCCCGCGCCCTTCCAAGAAAGCCCCCTAGACATGAAGTCGAATTCCCAGGCCGTGCGCGCCGCATTCATCGCCCTGTCCGCGGCGCTGCTGATGCCCATGGCCGCGCAGGCTCAGAACGTCGCGGTCGTCAACGGCAAGGCCGTACCCAAGGCGCGCGTGGACAGCCTGCTGCAGCAGGCAGCCAAGGCCGGCCAGAAGGTGGGTCCGGAAATGGAAGCCCAGGCCAAGGACCAGGTGGTGCTGCGCGAGATCTTCACGCAGGAGGCCGAGAAGAAGGGCATTGCCGCCTCCGCCGACTACCGCGCGCAGATGGAGCTGGCGCGCCAGAGCATCCTGATCCGCGAGCTGTTCGAGGACTTCAAGAAGAAGAACCCGGTCAGCGACGCCGAAGCCAAGGCCGAGTACGACAAGTTCAAGGCCCAGCTCACCGGCACCGAATACCGCGCCCGCCACATCCTGGTGGAAAGCGAAGACCAGGCCAAGGCGCTGATCGCTCAGATCAAGGGCGGCGCCAGCTTCGAGGAGCTGGCCAAGAAGAATTCCAAAGACCCGGGTTCCGGCGCCAACGGCGGCGACCTGGACTTCGCCAAGGCTGATTCCTACGTGCCCGAGTTCGGCCAGGCGCTGACCCAGCTGAAGAAGGGCGAGATGACCCAGGTGCCGGTGAAGACCCAGTTCGGCTGGCACATCATCAAGCTGGAAGACACGCGCGAGGCCGAGTTCCCGGCCTTCGACGACGTCAAGGCGCAGATCATCCAGCGGCTGGAGCAGATCAAGCTGCAGCAGTACCAGGAAGACCTGCGCAAGGCCGCGAAGACCGACTACAAGTTCGCGCAGCAGTAACGGGCTTCAACGACGGGCGTCAGACTTCCCGGTCGCTGACCAGGCGGCCGGCCTCGATGCCCAGCTGGCGTTGGCAGCGCGCCGCGATGGCGGTGTCGTGAGTGACCAGCACCAGCGTCGTGCCGGCCTCGCGGTTCATCTCGAACATCAGGTCCATGACCTTGGCGCCGGTCGCGAAGTCCAGGCTGCCGGTGGGCTCGTCGGCCAGCAGCACGGCCGGGTGCACGACGAAGGCCCGCGCCAGCGCCACGCGCTGCTGCTCACCCCCTGACAACACCCTGGGATAGTGGCCAAGCCGGCTGGCCAGGCCGACGCGGCCCAGCATCTCGGCGGCGCGTGCCCGCGCATCGCTGCGGCCCAGCAATTCCAGCGGCAGCATCACGTTCTCCAGCGCGTTCAAGTTGGCCAGCAGCTGAAAGCTCTGGAACACGAAGCCGAGTTTGCGCGAGCGCACCGCGGCGCGTGCGTCCTCGTCCAGCGTGAACAGCTCGGTGCCGGCCAGCCGCACTTGGCCGCTGGTGGGCACGTCCAGCCCGGCGATGATCGACAGCAAGGTGCTCTTGCCCGAGCCCGAGGCGCCGACGATGGCCACTGACTCTTGCGCACGCAGCTCGAAGTTGATGTCGTGGAGAATGGTCAGCGTGCCGGTGGAATCAGCCACCTGCTTGGTGATGTGTTGGACAGCGATGATCGGTTCGGGCATGCGTCTTCTTGGTTCGGGGCTCACGCGGCGCGCGCTGCTGCGGCACTGTAGCCTGCTTGCCCTGGCCGTCGTGTGCGCAAGTGAATCGTCGGCGCAGGCGGCTGCGCGCCGCGGGCCGCTGCTGGTGGTGGGCGACAGCCTGTCGGCCGAGTATGGCCTGGAGCGCGGCAGCGGCTGGGTGGCCCTGCTGCAGCAGCGGCTGGCGCGCGACAAGATCGCCATCGAGGTGGTCAACGCCAGCATCAGCGGCGACACCACCTCGGGCGGGCGTTCGCGGCTGCCGGCACTGCTGGCGCAGCACAAGCCGGGCATCGTGATCATCGAGCTCGGCGGCAACGATGCCCTGCGCGGCCTGCCGCTGAACATGACGCAGGCCAACCTGTCGGCCATGGCGCAGGCTGCCAAGGCCGTCGGCGCGCGCGTGCTGATCCTGGGCATGCAGGTGCCGCCCAACTATGGGCAGAAATACGCGCAGGATTTCGCCAGCCTGTTTGCCGGCGTGGCCAAGGCCGAAGGTGCGGCGCTGGTGCCCTTCTTCCTGGCCGGCGTGGCCGACGGGCCCGAGGCCGACAAGCTGTTCCAGACGGATCGAATCCACCCGAACGCTCAGGCCCAGGCGCGCATGCTCGCCAACATCTGGCCGGCGCTGAAGCCGCTGCTCAAGTAAAGCGGCTAGCGCTCGCGCGGCGTGTAGCGCGACTCGGGCGTGCGCCGTCGTTCGCCAGCATCCGGCCCTTGCCCTGGATTGCGGCCGTCTGCGGCGTCCTTGGGTGCCTGCGGCAGCGCGGGTCTTGGTGTCGGAGCCGCCTGTGGTGCAGGAGCCGGCGCCGGCGCGGGTGTGAACGGTTGTGCGCGCGTCGGTGGGGTGGGTACGGGCCGGGCCGGCGCGGGCGACGCAGCGGGGGTCTGTGCTGCGGGGGGTGACGGCCGCGCCGATATCGGTGCGGGCGGCGCCACCGGCTTCGCCTGGCGCTCGTGCTGCGGCGGAGCAATGGGGGTCGTCGGCCGGCCATGGAACGGCGCCTGGCCGGCTGGCGCGGCCGGTACGGTGGCCTGCGGCGGCCGGGCCGCTGCTGGTCTAGGTGTCGGCACCACACCCGCAGACCCGGGGGGCCGCTGCCGCGCCGGCAGGGGCATCGGCCCAGCGTCGCCCAGCGGCACGACGGCACGCGGCACGGTGTGGTCCCGGGCAGGCGACGGCGGCCGCCCCGGGGCGTTGTGGTTGAAGTTCTCGGCCTGCCAAAGCCGGCGCAGCGCCATCTCGTCCGCACGCAGCGCGGCGAAGCCCACTGGTTGGCGCGGCACCAGCGAGGACCCCGGCCACACCGTCACCGCCCCAGGCACGCCGCGATTGCCGAAGGCCGGTGGCGGCAGCGACCCCGGCGGCAGATGCGGATTCACGCGCGTCACATGGCCCGGCGTGGCAGTGTAGGGTGGGCGATATGGATCGCGCGGCCCCAACGGCAGCCAGCCCGTGGCGGGCACAGGGCGGCTGCCGACGACCACGCTGAACTGTGGAGCGCCAACCCAGCCGACCAGCGCCGGTGCGTACACCGGCCGCGCCACCTTCGGCCCCGGTGCCCAGCACCAGCGGTTGCCCCACCACAGCCAGCGACCATAGTGGAATGGGGCGAAGCCCCAGGGCGCATCGTCCACCCAGGTCCAGCCCCAGGGCCGCAGCCAGACCCATTGGCCGTAGCGGTAGGGCGCCCATTCCACTGCGACGGCGCTGGGGCTCCACACTGCGCCGTACTCCGGATGCTGCTGCCAGCGGCCATGGCGGTCGAGGTCTTCCACGCCGGTCATCTCCGGCGGCACGAACATCGCCGCGGCGCTGCGTGGATCGACCTGCTCCATGGTCTGCAAGGCCAGCGCAAAGTCGTCGCGCTGTGGGCCCAGCCACTGGCTGCGCGTGTCGCCCAGCGCTCCGTCGCGCCAGAAGGCGGCGTGCTGGCCGGGGTACAGCGTCATCGCCAGGTTGTGGCCGTCGACTTGCATCTCGCCGCGCAGCACCGCGGCTTCGCTGAGCCCGTCCCGCCGGTCGATGCGGTACAGCCCGGCGCGGCGCGGCAGGAAGCTCGCCTCGGGATGGGCCAGCTCCAGTTCGGCGGCCACCTCGTCGGAGCGCAACTGCAGCCCCAGCGGGCCGCGCTGCAGGCGGAATTGCATGCCTTCGTCGTCCAGGCGCAGCGCTTCCAGTTCGGCCTGGCTGCCAAGCAGCAGCGTGGTCGAGCCGATGCGCAATTCGACCGAAGACCCATTGCCGGTCGCGACACGGTCACCCCCGGTGAAGGGCCGGTTGGCCAGCGCGGCAACCCATTCGCCCTGCTCGGACTCGAAGACCCAGACCTCGCCTTGCACCGCCGCCAGCCTGCCGACGCGCCCGGGCGGATCGTCCTGCGCCTGCGCCAGACCGGTGGCCAGCAGCATCAGCACAAGCCACAGCCGGGCCAGCGGCTGGCCGGACTCGAAAACCGATGCAACAGACATGAGCGACGACCCTCCAATGCAGCCGGCACCGGGCATGGTGCAGACTGCCACTCCACTCAACGCGCCAGCCCGGGTCCAGGCTGACGTGCCGGCAGGCTCAGTCGTCGGCCTCGCCCGGATCCAGGTCCGGGAACAGCACGCTGGTGTAGCCGAAACGGCTCAGGTCGGTCATGCGTGTGGGGTACAGGCGGCCGATCAGATGGTCGCACTCGTGCTGCACGACGCGGGCATGAAAGCCGTCGGCCTCGCGCTCGATGGTCCGGCCCTGCGCGTCGAAGCCGCGGTAGCGGATGCGTGCGAAGCGCGGCACCACGCCGCGCAGCCCCGGCACCGACAGGCAACCCTCCCAGCCGTCCACCCGCTCGTCGCCGAGCGGCTCGATCACCGGGTTGATCAGCACCGTCTGCGGCACCGGCGGTGCGTCGGGATAGCGCTCGTTGCGCTCGAAGCCGAAGATCACCAGTTGCAGGTCCTCGCCGATCTGCGGCGCGGCCAGGCCAGCGCCGTTGGCCGCGCGCATCGTGTCGAACATGTCCTCGATCAGCGCCAGCAGGTCCGGCGTGTCGAACTCGGCGACCGGCGCGGCCATGCGCAGCAGGCGCGGATCGCCCATCTTCAGGATCTCGCGCACCGACATGCCGGGCTCCTTGGGGTCAGCGGAAATTGACCGTGACCGATGGGTTGTCGGGCAGGCCCTGGTACTGGACCTCGACCTTCTGCCCGGCCTTCGGCGGCATCAGCTTCGAGAACGAGCCGACGCTGACCAGGTCGCCCTTCTTGAGCGCCAATCCGTGCTTCGGCAGGTCCTGCGCCAGCCAGGCCACCGCATTGAGCGGGTGGTCGAGCACGTCACGGCCGAAGCCAGTGTCCAGGTCCTGGCCGCCGCCCATCACCAGCACCTTCATGCTGGCCAGCGAATCGGCAAACGCCTGCGTGCGCTTCACCTCGATCGGCGAACCGGTGACGAAGTAGCGCGCGGCGACGTTGATGGCGGCCACACCCGCGCCATTGAGCTTGGACGGCGCCTCGACCACCAGATCCGGCAGTTCGATGGCCGGGATCAGCTGGTCGATGTACTGCAGCACCTGCTCCGGCGTCTTCGCCTGGCTGATGCGGGAATCGGACACGCGCACCAGCAGGTCCGCCTCGAACACTGGCCGCGCGCCGAAGGCCGCCTCGATGGTGGCCCCGTCCTGCAGCAGCATCGGTGCATAGAGCACGCCCCACACCGGCGCGCTGGCATTGAAGCGCTTCTGCACCGCCGGGTTGGTCAGGCCAGCCTTGTAGCCGATCACCTTGGCCCCCGTCTGCTGCACCAGGAACTTGTTCACCTTGGCGCGCGTGCAGGCGGCGTCGGCATCGTTCAGACCCTCAGGGGTGGCCGCCGGTTTCTTGTTCAGGTAGTTGGCCACCAGCGCGGCAGCCTCGGCGTCGCTCAGGCACGCAGCGCTGGCAGGCAGGCAGGCTGCGGCCAGGGCGGTCATCAGGATCGGAAGCAGGGCCTTGTGGCCGGGTGCAGGCATCGTCTGGATCTCCAGGTCAGTGATTGAATGTGGAATTATGCGGGCCGGCGATCAGGCGGCGCCGCTGACAAGCCCGCGCAGCCCCGCCTCGTCGAGCACTGGCACGCCGAGTTCGCGCGCCTTGTCGAGCTTGGAGCCCGCCTCCTCGCCGGCCACCACGTAGGTGGTCTTCCTCGACACCGATCCCGCTACCTTGGCGCCGGCAGCTTCGAGCAGCGCCTTGGCCTCGTCGCGCGTCAGCGTCGGCAGCGTGCCGGTGAGCACCACCGTCAGCCCGGCCAGTGGCTTGGGTCCGGCCGCGGCCACTCCCTCGTGCTCGTCCCAGCGGATGCCGGCGGCGCGCAGCTGCTCGACCACCTCGCGGTTGTGCGGCTGCTGGAAGAAGGTGTAGATACTCTTTGCCACCACCGGGCCGACATCGTTCACTTCCAGCAGCTGCGCCTCGTTCGCGTCCATCACCCGATCGAGCGAACCGAAGTGTGCGGCCAGGTCCTTGGCCGTGGCCTCGCCGACGTGACGAATGCCGAGCGCGTACAGAAAGCGCGCCAGCGTCGTGCGCTTGCTCTGCTCCAGCGCCGCCACCAGGTTGGCCGCGCTCTTGTCGGCCATGCGCTCCAGCGCCGACAGCTTGGCCACGCCCAGCTTGTACAGCTCGGGCAGCGTGCGGATCAGCCCGCCGTCGACCAGCTGATCGACCAGCTTGTCGCCCAGGCCTTCGATGTCCATCGCGCGCCGGCCGGCAAAGTGCAGCAGCGCCTGCTTGCGCTGCGCGGCGCAGAACAGGCCGCCCGTGCAGCGGTGGTCGATGCCCTGCTTCTCGCGCTGCACCGCGCTGCCGCACACGGGGCATGACCGGGGCATGCGGAAGTTGGGCACGTAGTGTTCGCGCGGGCGCCACGTCGATCCGGCTCCGCCGGGCGACGTGACCCCCTCGGGGGGCGACGGCAACGCCGTCTGGGGGTCCACACCCACGCGGCCAACGATCTCGGGGATCACGTCGCCGGCACGGCGCACGATCACCGTGTCACCGACGCGCACACCCTTGCGCCGCAGCTCGAACAGGTTGTGCAGCGTGGCGTTGCTCACCGTGGTGCCGCCCACGAACACCGGCTCCAGCTTGGCCACCGGCGTGAGCTTGCCGGTGCGCCCGACCTGGATGTCGATGGCGTTCAGCCGCGTCAGCTGTTCCTGCGCCGGGTACTTGTGCGCCACCGCCCAGCGCGGCTCGCGCGTGACGAAGCCCATGCGCTGCTGCAAGGCGATCGAATTGACCTTGTAGACCACGCCGTCGATGTCGAACGGCAGTTGGTCGCGCTTGGCCGCGATCTCCACGTGGAAAGCCACCAGCCCGTCGGCGCCCTGCACCACCCGGCGATCGGCATTGACCGGCACGCCGAAGGCGGCGATGGCATCGAGCGTGCCGCTGTGCGTGGGCGGCTGCGCCCAGCCGCGGATCTCGCCCAGGCCGTAGGCAAAGAAGCTCAGCTTCTTGTCGACCATGCCGGCCGGGTCGAGCTGGCGGATGGCGCCGGCGGCGGTGTTTCGCGGGTTGATGAAGGTCTTGCCGCCCTTCTCGCGCTGAAGTGCGTTGAGGCGCTCGAAATCGTCGCGGCGCATGTAGGCCTCGCCGCGGATCTCGATCAGCGGCGGCGCCTCACCCACCAGCCGCAGCGGAATGCGGCCGATGGTGCGCACGTTCTGCGTCACGTCCTCGCCGGTCTCGCCATCGCCGCGGGTGGTGGCCTGCACCAGCACGCCGCCTTCGTAGCGCAGGTTGATGGCCAGGCCGTCGAACTTGAGCTCGGCGTTGTATTCCACGGGCGGCGAATCTTCCGGCAGCGCCAGTTCGCGGCGCACGCGCGCATCGAAGGCGCGCGCGCCTTCGGCCGTGGTGTCGGTCTCGGTACGGATCGACAGCATCGGCAGCGCGTGCCGCACCGGCACCAGGCCGTCGAGAACGCGCCCGCCGATCCGCTGCGTCGGCGAATCGGGGGTGCGCAGCTCCGGGTGCGCCTGTTCCAGCGCCTGCAGCTCCAGGAACAGGCGGTCGTATTCGGCATCGGGGATCTGCGGCGCATCGAGCACGTAGTACTGGTGCGCATGGTGTTGCAAGGTGGCGCGCAGGGCGGCGGCGCGTTCGGCTTCGGAGTTCATCGGCCGCAGCATGCCACGAGGCAGCGCGGGCCCGCTGGCACAATCGTCCGTGCCTGCCACCCTTGGCCTCGAATCCCGTCGACCATGAGCTTTCTGACTGCCTTGATCTCCAGAAGACGCTGGCTCGCCGCCGCCGCGCTGTCCGGCCTGCTCGCCGCCTGCGCGCCGATGCCCGGCGCGATGCCGTCGGGCGATCCTTTGCCGTCCTGGAACGAAGGCGCCAACAAGCAGCGCATCGTCAGCTTCGTGCGCGCCGTCAGCACCGAGGGCAGCAAGGACTACGTGGCGCCCGAGGAGCGCATCGCCGTGTTCGACAACGACGGCACGCTGTGGCTCGAGTACCCGATGTACACCCAGGTGCTGTTCGTCTTCGACCGTATCCGGGCCCTGGCGCCGCAGCACCCGGAGTGGCGCGACAAGGAGCCCTACAAGTCGGTGATCGCCGGCGACATCAAGGGCGCGATGGCCAGCGGCAGCAAGGGCCTGATCGAGATGCTGCTGGTGGTGCAGAGTGGCATGGGCACCGAGGCCTTCGATGCGCAGGTGCGCAAGTGGATCGCCGGCGCCAAGGACCCGCGCTTCCAGCGCCACTTCGAGACACTGACCTACCTGCCGATGCAGGAGTTGCTGCGCTACCTGCGGACCCAAGGCTTCAGGACCTACATCGTGTCGGGTGGCACGGTGGACTTCATGCGCGCCTTCGCCGAACGCACCTACGGCGTGCCGCCCGAGCAGGTGATCGGCACGCGCCAGAAGCTGGCCTACGAAGTCAAGGACAAGGGGCCGATGATCCTGTTGCAGCCGCAACTGGACTTCAACAACGACGGGCCCGGCAAGCCGCTCAGCATCGAGGCCTTCATCGGCCGCCGGCCGATCGCCGCCTTCGGCAACTCCGACGGCGATTTCCAGATGCTGCAGTGGACCACCGCCGGCAAGGGCGCACGCCTGGGCATGATCGTGCACCACGACGACGCCGTGCGCGAGTACGCCTACGACCGCAACTCCAGCATCGGCAAGCTGTCCGAGGGCCTGGACAAGTACCAGTCGATGGGCTGGGGCCTGATCAGCATGAAGAACGACTGGAAGGCGATCTTTCCGCCGCTGAAATGAGCGCTATGAGCGATGACTTCGACCTGGTGGTGATCGGCGCCGGCTCCGGCGGCGTGGCGGCCTCGCGCCGCGCTGCGGCCCACGGCGCCAAGGTGGCCATCATCGAGAGCAGCCGCGTCGGCGGCACCTGCGTGATTCGTGGCTGCGTGCCGAAAAAGCTGCTGATGTACGCGGCGGCCTATGGCGACGGCTTCCGCGAAGCCGCCGGCTACGGCTGGAGCGTCGGCCGCCCGCACTTCGAGATGCCGCGCTGGGCTGCGGCCAAGGCGGCCGAGACACAGCGGCTCGAACACGTCTACCGGCAACTGCTGGCCGGCTCGAAGGTGGAGTTGATCGAAGGCCGCGGCGTCGTCGACGGGCCGCGGCGCGTGCGCGTGGGCGATCGCGTGCTCAACGCGAAGCACATCCTCGTCGCCACCGGCGCGGCGCCGGTTCGCGACAGCATCCCCGGCATCGAACACTGCCCGACCAGCGATGACCTGCTCGACCTGCACGTGCTGCCGCCCAAGGCGGCGGTCATCGGCGGCGGCTTCATCGCGCTGGAGTTCGCCAGCATGCTGGCGCGGCTGGGCGTGACGGTCAGCCTGTTCTATCGCGCCGGGCTGCCGCTGCGCGGCTTCGACGAAGACCTGCGCACGCGCGTGGCCTCGGCCCTGCAGGCCGCCGGCGTCGAACTGCACCCCGGCGTGACACCTCGCGAGGTGCAGCGCGCCGGCAACGAATGGCTGCTCATCTCGGCCGACGAGCGCATGCGCGAATACCCCTTCGTGCTCAACGCCACCGGCCGACGCCCCAACACCGCCGGCCTGGGCCTGGAGACGCTGGGCATCACGCTCGATGCGGCCGGTGCGGTGCCGGTGGATGCACGGCTGCACAGCACGGCCGAAGGTGTGTACGCCATCGGCGACGTCACCAACAAGTGGAACCTGACGCCGGTGGCCATCGCCGAAGGCCGTGCGCTGGCCGATTCGCTGTTCGGCCCGAGCCCGCGCGAGGTCGACCTGAGCCTGGTCACGGCCGCGGTGTTCACGCTGCCGCCGCTGGCGACGATCGGGCCGACCGAAAGCGATGCACTGGCCGCGGGCCACAGGCTGAAGGTCTTCGAGGCCGACTTCCGGCCGATGCGCCAGGCCTTCATCGACGGCGCCGAGCGCTGCTACATGAAGCTGCTGGTCGATGCGCAGACGGACAAGGTGCTCGCGGTGCACATGCTGGGCACCGATGCGCCGGAGATCGTACAGAGCCTGGCCGTGGCACTGAGCGCCGGCGCCACCAAGGCGATGTTCGACCGCACGATCGCCGTGCACCCCACCGCGGCCGA
>JAGTRL010000377.1 GCA_018261815.1 Pseudomonadota bacterium | reverse complement strand
GCGCCAGCGTGGACTTGCCGGCGCCCGAGGGGCCGACCACCGCCAGCGTCTTGCCGGCCGGGATCTCGAAGCTCAGGTCGTGCAGGATCGGCCGCGCGGGCTCGTAGGCGAAGCCCACATGGTCGAAGCGCACCACGCCCTGGCTCACCTGCAAGGGCCGCGCGCCGGGATGGTCGTCGACTTCGCGATGCCGCTCCAGCAACGTGAACATCTTGTCCAGGTCGGTCAGGCTCTGCTTTATCTCGCGGTACAGCACGCCCAGGAAGTTGAGCGGGATGTACAGCTGGATCATGAAGGCGTTGATCATCACCAGGTCGCCCAGCGTCAGCCGGCCGTCGACCACACCCTGCGTGGCGCGCCACAGCATGGCCACCAGCGCGCTGGCGATGACCAGCTGCTGCCCGGTGTTGAGCAGCGACAGCGTGGTCTGGCTCTTCAGCGCGGCGCGGCGCAGCTTTTCCAGGCTCTGGTCGTAGCGCTGGGCCTCGAAGTCCTCGTTGTTGAAGTACTTGACGGTCTCGTAGTTCAGCAGCGAATCGACGGCGCGGGTGTGCGCCACCGCGTCCATCTCGTTCATCTGGCGGCGAAACTTCGTCCGCCATTCGGTCACGCTGACGGTGAAGCCGATGTACACCACCAGCGCGGCCGCGGTGATCCAGGCAAACAGCGCGTCGAACTTCAGCGCCAGCAGGGTGAGCACCATGCCCACCTCGATGATCGTCGGCACGATGCTGTACAGCGAGTACGAGATCAGCGAATGCACCGCGCGCGTGCCGCGCTCGATGTCGCGGGTCATGCCGCCGGTCTGCCGCTCCAGGTGGAAGCGCAGGCTTAAAGCGTGCAGGTGGCGGAAGACCTGCAGCGAGATGCTGCGCGCCGTGCCCTCGGTGGCCTTGGCGAAGACCAGCTCGCGCAGTTCGGTGAACAGCGTGGTCGACAGCCGCAGCCCTGCATAGGCCAGCAACAGCCCCACCGGCACCACCAGCAGCGCGGCGGCGTCGCCAGGCTTGATCGACAGGTTGTCGACCAGGTGTTTCAGCAGCACCGGCACCGCCACGTTGGCCGCCTTGGCCGCCACCATGAAGGCCAGCGCTGCCGCCACGCGCCAGCGGTAGCGCCACAGGTAAGGCAGCAGCTTGCGCAGCGTGCCCCAGTCGGAGCGCGCTCCGGTGGCCGGCACCGCGTTCAACGGCACGTTCAGGGCGGCTTCGGATCGGCGCATCGGGTGGGGGTTCGCGGCAGGCGTGGAAGAATGGGCCGAAGCGGAAGACGGGAGATGAAGGCAATGGCCAGCGATTCAAGCAACCCACCGGGCAGCCAGCCCGGCAACCTCGGCGGCCCCCTGAGTTTGCCTGACGGCAGCGCGCTGGTGCTGCGGGTGATGCCGCTGCCGGCCG
The DNA here is from genome assembly GCA_018261815.1 of Pseudomonadota bacterium. Taxonomy (GTDB): domain Bacteria; phylum Pseudomonadota; class Gammaproteobacteria; order Burkholderiales; family Burkholderiaceae_C; genus Rubrivivax. The sequence continues at coordinate 4,912 of JAGTRL010000377.1, read as the reverse complement.
ACGTCAACGGCAACGGCGACGTCTTCGGCGGCTGGATCATGGCCCAGGTGGACATGGCCGGCGCGGTGCTGCCCAGCCGCATCGCCAAGGGCCGCATCGCCACCGTGGCGGTGAACCAGTTCATCTTCAAGCAGCCGGTGTCCATCGGCGACCTGCTCAGCTTCTATGCCAAGGTGGAGCGCATCGGCCGCACCTCGATCACCGTGCACGTGCAGGTCTATGCCGAGCGCAACCCGGCCGACCCGCAGGTGGTCAAGGTGACCGAGGCCAACCTGACCTATGTCGCGATCGACCGCGAGGGCAGGCCCAGGACCCTGCCGGCGCACTGACGCTCAGCGCGCGGCCGCCGCGGATCACTTCGCGCCGTGCTTGGCGATCAGCGCCTCGGCCTCGGCCGCGAGTTTCTGGCCGTCGATGCCCTTGGCGCCGACCTCGCGGAACCAGACCGCGCGCACGCCGGCCGCGGCGCGCTGGAAGCGCTGGGTCTCGGCCGGGTCGAGCACGATGATGCGGTTCTTGGCCTGCTCGATCAGCTTGCGGCCGGTGACGTCGCCCTGGTCCATCGCGCGGCCGAACAGCGCCGCGGTCTGGCTGCCGCTGTTGGCATCGATGACCTTCTTCAGGTCGGCCGGCAGCTTGTCGTAGGCGCCCCTGTTCATCGCCACCGCGAAGGTCAGTGTGTAGAGGCCCTTGTCGCCCGCGAAGGTGGTGTGGTTCTTGACGATCTGTTCCAGCTTCAGCGACGGCACCACCTCGAAGGGAATCGTCGCGCCGCTGATCACGCCCTTCTGCAGCGATTCGCCGATCGCCGTGACCGGCATGCCGACCGGCGTGGCGCCGAGGTTCTCGAGCAGGATGTTGACGATGCGCGACCCGCCGCGGATCTTCATGCCCTTCAGGTCCTCGAGCTTCGTCACCGGATCGCGCGTGTGGAACAGCCCCGGTCCGTGGATATGCACCGCGATCAGCTTGACGTCCTTGAACTCGTCCATCGCGTGCTTCTCGACATACTCCTGGAACGCGCGCGAACCGGGTTCGGCGCGGTACGCGGAGAACGGCAGTTCAAAGGCCTCGGTCTTTGGGAAGCGCCCGGGCGTGAAGCCGAGCACGGCCCAGACGATATCGGCCACGCCGTCCTTGGCCTGGTCGTACAGCTCCGGCGGCTTTCCGCCGAGCTGCATGCTCGGGAAGTGCTGGATCTTGATCCGCCCGCCGCTGTCCTTCTCGACCTTCTTGATCCACTCGTCGATCGCCAGCTTCGGCACGTTGCCCTGCGGCGGCAGGAACTGGTGGAAGCGCAGCGTCACCTCGGCTGCGATCGAGGCCGGCACCGCGGCGGCGAGCACGAGCGCGCCCAGAAGCAGCTTCAGTCGGGTCTGCATCGGTAGTCTCCTTCGGGATGTGGCGGTGTCCAGGTCCGATCGCCGGCCGCAGGCCGCCGCCGAGCCCTGGACCGCCCGAAGAATAGCCCAGCGGCACCCCCTGCGATGCGCGTGCCAATCCGTCGCAGGCGCTTCAGTCGACGAAGAAATCGGGAATCAGGTCCTTCGTGCCCGGCGTGACGCTGTAGCGATCGAAGTCGGTGATGCCGCGCTCGGCCAGCAGCGCGTCGTCGATGAAGAAGTTGCCAGTGACCTGCTTCGCATCGCTGGTCAGCACCAGATAGGCGGCGTCGGCCAGGATCTCGGGGGTGCGGCATTTGCCGATGTCCACGCCCGGGATCATCTGCAGCGCCGCGGTGTTGATCGCCGTGCGTGGCCACAGGCTGTTGACACCGATGCCGTGGCGGCGGAACTCGCCCGCATGGCCCAGCGTGCACATGCTCATGCCGTACTTGGCCATGGTGTAGGCCACGTGGTGCTCGAACCAGTGCGGGTTGCGGCCGGCCTGGGCGCTCTTGATCAGCTCGCCCAGGCAGGCCTGGGTGCAGCAGTAGGTGCCGCGCACGTTGACGCCGAACATCAGGTCGAAACGCTTCATCGGCGTGGCCGGCGTGGCGGTGAGGCTGATGGCGCTGGCGTTGTTGACCAGGATGTCGATGCCGCCGAAGCGCGCCACCGCCTGCTGCACCGCTGCGGCCACGCTGGCCTCGTCGCGGATGTCGCACTGCAGTGCCAGCGCCTGGCCGCCGGCGGCCTCGACCTCGGCCGCGGCCGAGTGGATCGTGCCGGGCAGCTTGGGGTTGGCCTCGGTCGTCTTGGCGGCGATGACGATGTGGGCGCCATCGCGCGCCGCACGCTTGGCGATGGCCAGGCCGATGCCGCGCGAGGCGCCGGTGATGAAGAGGGTCTTGCCTTGCAGGGTCATCGTGTTCCTTCGGTGGACAGGGTGGCAATGTGGGCGGCGAGCGCCTCACCGCAGATGCGGTACACCGGTTCGCCAGGGTGGAAGCCGTCCTCGGCCATGTGCTCGGGGCCGAGGTCGAGTGCGATCTCGATGTGCGTCACGTCGCGCCGCGTCGCCGCCCAGCGCGCCAGCGCCGCGTCGTGGCGGCGCGCGTCGGCGCCCATCACACGGCGCAGCGGCTCGGGCAGCAGCGGGAATCGGTGCACCGGCGGCAGCGGCGCAAACACCACATGCCTGGCACGCCCTTCGGCCAGCAGCCAGTCGGCCAGCGCGGTGCGCTGCTGCACGGCGCGGCGCGTGGGCACCAGCTCGATGACGTCGTTGACGCCGCTCAGCACCACCGCCACCTCGGCCGGCGGCGGCACATGCGTGCGCAGCAGCGCCAGCACCTGGTACGTGGTCAGCCCGGAGCGGGCGTGCAGCGACCAATGCACCGGCCGCGCCGTCAAGCGGTGCAGCGCGCGGCTCAGGTGGCCGGCCAGCGCCTGGTCCTGATGGGCCACGCCAACGCCGGCTGCCGACGAATCGCCGGCGATCAGCAGGCGCAGCTCACCTGCTCCCTCGCCGACGCGGCCCTGCCGCGGCCCGGCAGCCTCGGCCAGCTGCGGTGCGTTCTTGCGTGTGCGCAGGGCCTGCGCCACCAGCACCGGCGCCAGCACCAACTTCAGGGCAAACGACATGTTGCGATGGCCCGCGGCGCTACGCGAATTTCGAGAAGTCGGGCTTGCGTTTCTGGAAGAAGGCCTGGAAGGCCTCCATCGCCTCGGGGCTGCGCAGTCGCGCGGCAAAAAGCTCGCCTTCGCTGCGGATGGTCTTGAGGATGGCCTCGGCCTGGGGCCCGCGCAGCAGCTTCTTGGCGTCGCGCACGGCACCCGGCGGCAGGCCGTTGAAGCGCTCGGCGATGCGCCGCGCGTGGTTCACCACCTCGCCCGCCGGCAGCACGGCGTTGGCAATGCCGTATTCCACCGCGTCGGCGCCGGTGAAGGGGTCGCCGAGCAGCAGCTTCTCGGCCGCGCGCGCCTGGCCCATCAGCTGCGGCAACAGCAGGCTCGACGCGAACTCCGGCACCAGACCCAGGCCGACGAAGGGCATGGCCAGCCGCGCCTCGTCGGAGACGTAGACCAGGTCGCAGTGCAGCAGCATGGTCGTGCCGATGCCGATGGCCGCGCCGGTGACTGCCGCAACCACGGGCTTGTCGCATTCGATCAGCGCGCGCATGAACTGGAACACCGGCGAGTCCATGCCGTCGCTGCCACCGCCCGGCGGGCGCGACATGAAGTCCTCGATGTCATTGCCGGAGGTGAAGATGCCCGGCTGCCCGGTCATCAGCACCGCGCGCACCGCGCCGTCGGCCCGGGCCGCATGCAGCGCGTCGGCCATCGCCTGGTACATGGCGATGGTCAGCGCGTTCTTCTTCTCCGGCCGTGCGATCTCGATGGTGGCGACGCCGTTCAGCGTGGCGGTCTTGATGCTCATGTCACACCCGTTCCAGGATGCCGGCCGCACCCTGCCCCATGCCCACGCACATCGTGACCATGCCGTACTTCAGGTTGTGGCGACGCAGCGCATGCACCACCGTGGCTGCGCGGATGGCGCCGGTGGCGCCCAGCGGATGGCCCAGCGCGATGGCGCCGCCCATCGGGTTGACGATGCTGCGATCCAGGTCCAGCGAATTCAGCACCGCCAGCGACTGCGCGGCAAAGGCCTCGTTCAGCTCCACCCAACCCAGGTCGCTGCTCTTCAGTCCGGCCAGGCGCAGTGCCGCGGGAATGGCCTCGATCGGGCCGATGCCCATGATCTCGGGCGGCACGCCGCGCACCGCAAAGCTGACGAAGCGCGCCAGCGGCTTCAGGTCGAATTGCTTGACGGCTTTCTCGCTGGCCAGAATCAGGCAGCCGGCGCCGTCGCTGGTCTGCGAGCTGTTGCCGGCCGTCACCGAGCCCTTGGCGGCGAACACCGGCCTCAGCTTGGCCAGGCCTTCGGCCGAGGTGTCGGCGCGCGGGCCTTCGTCGATGTCGACGGTGCGCGTCTTGGCGATGCTCTCGCCGCTGGCCAAATCAGGCGTTCGGCTGGTCACCGTGATTGGCGTCATCTCGTCCTTGAACTCGCCGGCGGCGATGGCCTTCAGCGCCTTCTGGTGCGAGGCCAGCGCAAATTCGTCCTGCGCCTCGCGGCTGATCTTCCACTGCGCCGCCACCTTCTCGGCGGTGATGCCCATGCCGTAGGCGATGCCGATGTTCTCGTCGCGCGCGAACACCTCGGGGTTGAAGGACGGCTTGTTGCCGCCCATCGGCACCAAGCTCATGCTCTCGGCGCCGCCGGCGATCATGACGTCGGCCTCGCCGACGCGGATGCGGTCGGCCGCCATCTGCAGCGCGGTCAGGCCTGAGGCGCAGAAGCGGTTGACGGTGACGCCACCCACCGAGGTCGGCAGCCCGGCCAGCACCGCGGCCACACGGGCCATGTTCATGCCCTGTTCGCCTTCGGGGAAGGAGCAGCCGATGATGGCGTCCTCGATGGCCTTGGGGTCCAGCGAGGGCACCTGCGCCAGCGCGCTGCGCATCAC
>JAGTRL010000051.1 GCA_018261815.1 Pseudomonadota bacterium | reverse complement strand
ACCACCTTGCCGAACACCGCATAGCCGGTGCCATCGGGGGTGTTGGCCGAGTCGAGGAAGGCGTTGTCCTTGAGGTTGATGAAGAACTGCGCGGTGGCCGAATCGGGCACGTTGGTTCGCGCCATGGCCACGCTGCCCCGCAAATTGGTCAGGCCGTTCTTGCTTTCCAGCGGGATCGGCGCGCGCGTGGGCTTCTGGTTCATCTCGGGGTCGAAGCCGCCGCCCTGGATCATGAAATTCGGGATGACGCGATGGAAGATCGTGCCGTTGTAGTGCCCGGCCTTGACGTACTCGATGAAGTTGGCCACCGACTTGGGCGCCTTGGCCGCGTCGAGCTCGATCACGATCTCGCCCATGCTGGTGTCCAGACGCACCTTCTGGGCCCAGGCCGAACCGTTGGCGACGGCCATCGGCAGGGCGAACAAAGCCGGCAGCAGCCAGCGCAACTTGGATCTCGACATCGTTGCTCCGTGTTGATTGAGGCGGCGAGTCTAGCCCGCCGGCCGTGGCGGGGAGGGCGGTGGGGGCAGCGCCTGGATCTCGCGCGCCAGCTGCAGCTTGCGGCGTAGCCCGGCGTCGTCGCCCTTGGCACCGGCCTGCGCCGCGGTCCAGGCGTGCACGGCCAATGCCAGGTGCACGTCGCCGAGGTTCTCGCGCGCGGCGCGGTGCGCCGGGTCGTTGCGCAGCGCGGTCTGCAGCGCGACCAATGCGCTCTGCAACTGGCCTTCGGCGGCATAGAGCACGGCGAGGTTGTTGTACGGGTCAGGCAGTTCGGGAAAGTCCTGCGTCAGCGCGGTGAAGACTTCGATGGCCTGCGCATTGCGCTTCAGGTCGGTCAGCATGACCCCCTTGAGGAAGCGGACCTGCGCGGCGCGCGGCTGTGCCGCAATGGCCTCGTCGGCCTTGTGCAGCGCCTGCTGCACATCGCCGGTGCGATAGAGCTTCTCGATGTCCTGAACCTCGTCGGCGCGCAGCGGCGCCGCGCTCAGGCAAGCCGCGGCAAGCACCAGGGCAGTCCACAAGGAACGTGTCGGCATCGGTGGGGAAGGGCTGGCGCAGGCGTAACAACAGGGGCGATGAGCCACTCGTCAGAGCGAGCCGCGGAACTGGCGCCGCTATACTGATCTGATTGTAGCCACGCCCTGAATGTGGCACCCCTTGCGCCCCGCCATGCCGCATCTTTCCGACCCATTGCCGGGCCCGAAGCGCAGAGGAAAGATTCAACATCCATGACCCTGCGCATCCACAACACGCTGAACCGTCGCATCGAAGTCTTCGAGCCCATCGTGCCGGGCCAGGTACGCATGTATGTCTGCGGCATGACCATCTACGACCTGTGCCACATGGGCCATGCGCGCATGATGATGGCCTTCGACGTGGTCTACCGTTGGCTGCTGGAGCTGGGCTACCAGGTGACCTACGTACGCAACATCACCGACATCGAGGACAAGATCATCAAGCGTGCGCTGGAGCGCGGCATCACCATCCGCCAGCTCACCGACGAGATGATCGACGCGATGCACAAGGACATCGGCTTGCTGGGCATCCTGCCGCCGACGCACGAGCCGCGTGCCACGGACTACGTGCCGCAGATGCTGGACCTGATTGGCGCGCTCGAACGCAAGGGGTTGGCCTACCGCGCCGACAATGGCGACGTGAACTTCGCGGTGCGCAAGTTTCCCGGCTACGGCAAGCTGTCGGGCAAGTCGCTCGATGAACTGCGCGCTGGAGAGCGCGTGGCGGTGCTCGACGGCAAGCATGATCCGCTGGACTTCGTGCTGTGGAAGGCGGCCAAGGCCGACGAGCCGGACGACGCCAAATGGGCCGGTCCTTACGGTGCCGGCCGGCCGGGCTGGCACATCGAATGCTCGGCGATGAGCTGCGCGGTGCTCGGCGAGCATTTCGACATCCACGGCGGCGGCATGGACCTGCAGTTCCCGCACCACGAGAACGAGATCGCGCAGAGCGAAGGGGCCACCGGCAAGCCCTTCGTCAACTACTGGCTGCACAACGGCTTTCTGAACGTCGACAACGAGAAGATGTCCAAGTCGCTGGGCAACTTCTTTACCATCCGCGACGTGCTGGCGCGCTACGACGGCGAGACGTTGCGCTTCTTCATGCTGCGCACGCACTATCGCAGCCCCTTCAACTTCAGCGACCACAATCTCGACGACGCGCGCAATGCGTTACGGCGCCTGTACACCGCGCTGGATGGGCTGGAAGTGCCGGACATGCCGGTCGACTGGACGCAGCCGCAGGCGGCCGCCTTCCGCGACGCGATGAACGACGACTTCAACACGCCGCTGGCGGCGTCGGTGCTTTTCGAACTGGCCGGCGAACTGAACCGCACGCGCTCGCTCCACACCGCGGCGCTGCTCAAGGGCTTGGGCAAAGTGCTCGGCGTGCTGCAGCAAAGTCCGCGCAGCTACCTGCAGGGCGGCCATGCACTGGACGAGGCGCGCATCCAGGCATTGATCGACCAGCGCACGGCGGCGAAGAAAGCGCGCGACTTCGCCGCGGCCGACCGCATCCGCGACGAACTGGCCGCGATGGATGTGGTGCTGAAGGACAGCGCCACAGGCACCACGTGGGTCAAGGCATGAGCCGCGCGATACACACCGGCACGGCGCTGCCTTGAGATGTCCAAGTCCGCAGCAACGGGCGTCACGCCCGACTACTGGGACGAGGCCTGCAAGCACCTGGCGCGGCGCGACCGGGTGATGAAGAGGTTGATCCCGCGGTTCGGCGAGGCGCGGCTGCAAAGCCGAGGCGATGCCTTCACCACGCTGGCCCGCTCCATCGTCGGCCAGCAGATCTCGGTCAAGGCGGCGCAATCTGTGTGGGACCGCTTCGTCGCCCTGCTGGGCGCGCCGTCGACGCGGGTGGCGCCGGCCATGGTCGAAGACCAAGCCGCCAGCGCGCTGCGCGAGGCCGGACTGTCGTTGCGAAAGGCCGAATATCTGCTCGATCTGGCGCACCACTTCAGTTCCGGCGCGGTGCATGTGCAGCAATGGCGTCAGATGGACGACGAGGCCATCATCGAGGAGTTGGTCGCCATCCGCGGCATCGGCCGCTGGACGGCGGAGATGTTCCTGATCTTCCACCTGATGCGGCCGAACGTGCTGCCGCTGGACGACCTGGGATTGCTCAAGGGCATCAGCCTGAGCTACTTCAGCGGCGAGCCGGTGTCGCGCGCCGAGGCCCGTGAGGTTGGCGATGCCTGGGCGCCGTACCGCTCGGTGGCCACCTGGTACATCTGGCGCAGCCTGGATCCGCTGCCGGTAGACTATTGAGTTACTTGCTGCACCAAGGACAAGCATGAGCAAGCGACATTTCCTGGAGTTCGAGCAGCCGATCGCCGAACTCGATTCGAAGATCGAAGAGCTGCGCTACGTGCAGAACGAATCGGCGGTGGACATCTCCGACGAAATCGAGCGCCTGGGCCACAAGAGCCTGCAGCTGACCAAGGAGATCTACTCCAGCCTGACGCCCTGGCAGGTGACGCAGATCGCGCGGCACCCGCAGCGGCCCTACACACTGGACTACGTGTCGGAGATCTTCACCGACTTCCAGGAAATGCACGGCGACCGCAGCTATGCCGACGACCTGTCCATCGTCGGCGGGCTGGCACGCTTCAACGGCCAGGCCTGCATGGTCCTGGGCCACCAGAAGGGGCGCGACACCAAGGAGCGCGGGCAGCGCAACTTCGGCATGGCGCGGCCTGAGGGCTACCGCAAGGCGCTGCGCCTGATGAAGCTGGCCGAGAAGTTCGCGCTGCCTGTCTTCACCTTCGTCGACACGCCGGGCGCCTACCCCGGCATCGGTGCCGAGGAGCGCGGCCAGTCCGAGGCCATCGGCCGCAACATCTTCGAAATGGCGCAGCTCGAGGTACCGATCATCACCACCATCATCGGCGAAGGCGGATCTGGCGGAGCCCTGGCCATCAGCGTGGCCGACCAGGTGCTGATGCTGCAGTACTCGGTCTACTCGGTGATCTCGCCCGAAGGCTGTGCTTCGATCCTGTGGAAGACGGCCGAGCGCGCGTCCGATGCCGCCGATGCGCTGGGCATCACGGCGCACCGCCTTAAGGCGCTGGGGGTGATCGACAAGATCGTCAGCGAGCCGGTGGGCGGCGCGCACCGCGACACCCGCCAGATGGCGGTGAACCTGAAGCGCGCGCTCAATGATGCGCTGCGCCAGGTGCTGGACCTGAAGCCGAAGGAGTTGCTGCAACGGCGCTACGACCGACTGCAGTCCTACGGCCGCTACAGCGACACCAAGGAGCGCTGAATGCACCGGCCCGGCCGGCATGGCGGGCCGTGAAGCGGCAGTGCATCGCGGTGGCCGTCAGCGGCGGTCGCGATTCCACCGCACTGTGGCATGCCACCGCCCGAGCAGCAGCGGGCAGCGCCTTGCAAGTGGTGGCGCTGCATGTGCACCACGGCCTGCAGGCCGAAGCCGACGAATGGGTCCGCCATCTGCAACGCCAGGCGCGGCGCTGGTCGGCCAGCGGCCTGCCGGTGCGCCTGGCATGGCGCCGACTGCAGGGCTCCCCGCCGCGGGGTGAAAGCATCGAGGCCTGGGCCCGGCGCGAACGCTATGTGGCGCTGGCCGAGATGGCCCGCGATTGCGGTGCCGGCGTCGTGCTGCTGGCCCACCACCGTCGCGACCAGGCCGAGACCTTCCTGCTGCAGGCGCTACGGGGCGCCGGGCCGGCCGGCCTGGCGGCCATGCCGCGCGAAGCGCTGCGCGACGGCATCGTCTGGGACCGGCCCTGGCTGGACCAGCCGCGGCAGGCCATCGACACCTACGTGCGCAGGCACCGGCTGGGCTTCGTCGACGACCTCAGCAACGCCGACCGCACGCTGGCGCGCAACCGCTTGCGGCACGCAGTCTGGCCGGCCCTGGAAGCCAGCTTCGAGCATGCCTCCACCAGTCTGGCGGCCAGCGCCCGGCGCGCCCAGGAGGCAGCCGAGGGATTGCGCGAGCTGGCCGAGATGGATGCCCAGCGGGCCTGCTCTAGCCCCGGCCGACTCGACGTGCCGGTCTGGCTGGCGCTGTCTCCCGCACGTCGGGCCAACCTGCTGCGCAGCTGGTTGTCCAGCCAGGGCGAGGCCGGTGTGCCCGAAACGCTGGTGCAGCGCCTGCTGCAGGAGTTGCCCGAAGCACGCTCTGGCGCCGCCTGGCCCTTGCCCGGTGGCACCTTGCGACTGCACGCCGGCAAATTGCAGATCGCTTCGGCGTCATCCTCGCAGCCGGCGTCGGATGCTCCACTGCGCATCGACCTGAGCCGGGCAGGGCGGATTGCGGTGCCGTCCTGGTCCGGCACCTTCGAGGTGCGCGCCGTGCCGAGCGGCGGCCTGCCGTCGCAGCAGCTGTGCCACTGCGAGTTGCGCGCGCGCAGCGGCGGCGAGCAATTCCAGCGCAGCAGCAAATCCGTGCCACGCAGCCTGAAGAAGCAGTTCCAGGCGGCGCGAGTGCCGGCCTGGCAGCGCGGCGGGCCGCTGGTGTATGGCGAAGGCCAGCTGTTGTTCGTGCCCGGCCTGGGCATCGACGCCCGGGTTCAGGCCCGGCCCGGCGCGCCGATGCTGCACTTACGCTGGCTGCCGGACGACACGCCGCCGGCCTGAGCCCGGCCGGAGCACTGGGGCTCTGCCCCTAAAATGCGCGGTTTGCGTGCGCAATCCGCGCCCGCGTGATCCGACGAACCCCAGGCAGTCATGGCTCTCATCGTTCACAAGTACGGTGGCACCTCGATGGGCTCCACCGAGCGCATCCGCAGTGTCGCCAAGCGCGTCGCCAAATGGGCGCGTGCCGGCCACCAGATGGTGGTGGTGCCTTCGGCCATGAGCGGCGAGACCAACCGCCTGCTGGGCCTGGCCAAGGAGGTGTCGCCCACCAGGCAGACGCCGCAGTCGATGCGCGAACTGGACCTGATTGCCGCCACCGGCGAGCAGGTGTCGGTGGGCCTGCTGGCTCTGGCGCTGCAGGCCGAGGGCCTGGACGCGGTCAGCTACGCCGGCTGGCAGGTGCCGATCCGCACCGATTCGGCCTACACCAAGGCACGCATCGATTCGATCGACGATGCGCGGGTGCGTGGCGATCTGGCGGCAGGCAGGGTGGTCATCATCACCGGCTTCCAGGGCATCGACGACCAGGGCCACATCACCACGCTCGGTCGCGGCGGCTCGGACACCTCGGCCGTGGCCGTGGCGGCCGCGATGAAGGCCGGCGAATGTCTGATCTACACCGACGTGGATGGCGTCTACACCACCGACCCGCGCATCGTGCCCGAGGCACGCCGGCTGCAGAAGGTGAGCTTCGAGGAAATGCTCGAAATGGCCAGCCTCGGCTCCAAGGTGCTGCAGATCCGCTCGGTGGAGTTCGCCGGCAAGTACCGTGTGCCGCTGCGCGTGCTGTCCAGCTTCACGCCCTGGGACATCGACATCGACGAGGAAGCCACGTCCGGCACCCTGATCACCTTCGAGGAAGACGAAAAGATGGAACAAGCTGTCGTGTCTGGCATCGCGTTCACCCGCGACGAGGCCAAGATCACCGTGGTCGGCGTGCCCGACAAGCCCGGCATCGCCTACCAGATCCTGGGCGCCATCGCCGATGCCAACATCGACATCGACGTCATTGTGCAGAACGTGTCGCACGGCGGGCGAACCGATTTTTCGTTCACCGTCAACCGCAACGACTACGCGCGTGCGCTCGAGTTGCTCAAGGGCGGCGTTGCCGCCGCCACTGGCGCGGCCGAGGTCACCGGCGACCCGAAGATCTGCAAGGTGTCGATCGTCGGTATCGGCATGCGCAGCCACGTCGGCGTGGCGGCGAAGATGTTCCGCACGCTCAGCGAAGAGGGCATCAACATCCAGATGGTCACCACCAGCGAGATCAAGACCAGCGTCGTCATTGACGAGAAGTACATGGAACTCGCCGTGCGTTCGCTGCACAAGGCCTTCGATCTGGAGCAGGCACCCGCAGCCTGAAACCGCGCCCCTGCGGGTAGAATCGAAAACGATGCAACGGAGCTGTGACCGAGTGGCCGAAGGTGCTCCCCTGCTAAGGGAGTATGTGGGCAAAACCTGCATCGAGGGTTCGAATCCCTCCGGCTCCGCCAAGAACATCCGACCGCCCGCCGCCCCTTTGGGCCGGGGGTTTCCGCCGAGCAGGACAGATCGTGCAAAGCGGTTGCGGGTGCGCCAGGCGCCTGTGCGTGATCCAGCGTAAGGGTGGTGCCAGCCCGTCGCGCTAACTTCGGTGTTGTGAGCTTTCATTCAGCAAGGAGACGAACATGAGCAAGCGTGACGTGGTGGTTCTGGGTGCAGCCCGGTCGGCGATCGGTACTTTCAACGGAGCGCTGGCCGACATCGAGCCTGCCGAGCTGGCCGGTACTGTGATGAAGGAGGCGGTCAAGCGCTCCGGCGTCGACCCCAAGGTGATCAACTACGTCACCGTCGGCAACACCATCCCCACCGAATCGCGCTCGGCCTACGTGGCGCGCGTGGCATCGATCCAGGCGGGCCTGCCGATGGAATCGGTGGCCATGGCGGTCAATCGTCTGTGCTCGTCGGGCTTGCAAGGCATCGTCACCACGGCGCAGAACATCCTGCTCGGCGACTGCGACTACGGCGTCGGCGGCGGCGTCGAAGTCATGAGCCGCGGCGGCTACCTGTCCGCGGCGATGCGCAACGGCGCGCGCATGGGCGACACCAAGCTCATCGACACGATGGTGTCCACGCTGACCGACCCCTTCGGTGTCGGCCATATGGGCATCACCGCCGAGAACCTGGTCACCAAGTGGGGCATCACCCGCGAGGAGCAGGATGCCCTGGCAGTCGAATCGCACCGGCGCGCCGCCGCCGCAATCGCGGAAGGGCGCTTCAAGTCGCAGATCGTCCCCATCGTCAAGCAGACGCGCAAGGGCGAAGTGGTCTTCGACACCGACGAACATGTCAAAGCCAGCACCACGATGGAATCTCTGGCCAAGCTCAAGCCGGCGTTCAAGAAGGACGGCTCCGTGACGGCGGGCAATGCCTCGGGCATCAATGACGGCGCGGCGTTCTTCGTGCTGGCCGATGCGGCCGTGGCAGCGTCGGCCGGCTACAAGCCAATGGCCAGACTGGTGTCCTATGCGGTGGCTGGTGTGCCGAACGAGATCATGGGCGAAGGCCCGATCCCGGCGAGCAAGCTGGCGCTGAAGAAGGGCGGCCTGACGCTCGACCAGATGGACGTGATCGAGAGCAACGAGGCTTTCGCCGCACAAGCGATCGCCGTGGCGCGCGGGCTGGAGCTGGACATGAAGAAGACCAACCCGAACGGCGGCGCGATTGCGCTCGGCCACCCGATCGGCTGTTCAGGCGCGTTCCTGGCCACCAAGGCGGTCTACGAACTGCACCGCACCGGTGGCCGCTACGCGCTGGTGACGATGTGCATCGGCGGCGGGCAAGGCATTGCCGCAGTGTTCGAGCGGCTCTGATCACTGATAGGCCTCAAGCCCAAAACGCAGCGGGCCCCGAAAGGGGCCCGCGGTCATTTCTGGCCTCAGTCTGGCATTCACAGTCCGAAGTCTATTGGGTCGATATCAAATTTAGTTGACATAATATACATCGTCGCGCATTCAGGTGAGCCCCAGGGCGGGCATCAAACGCTGCCTGCAACGCGACCTCAGATCTCTTCCCCAGGCAAATCCATCTCGTCATCGCCCAGTCGAACGGCTTCAGCGGTCTCGGCATCCTCGGCCGCCACCAAAGGCAGCAGCGGCTTGTCGAGCGGACGGCAGACACGGCTGTGCAGCCGCTCCAAGCGCTCGGAGTTCTCGATCGCGCGAAAGACGGCTTGCGGATCCATCAACAAGGCAAAGGGGTTGTTGGCGGAGTGTTGCGGCTGGGTCATCGGGCTCACCTTGGTGAAATTGGGTGATGTCCACTCTATCCACCGCCAGCTCGAACACCCAGTCGGGCCACCGCCAAGCCGCCTGTCGGAATTGCGCTGACAAGTCTGCTGCGGCAGTTGCTATTCCAGCAGCGGGACCAGGGCCAGGCGTTCCGCAGCGCGGGCCATGTCGGCCGCGGACAGATTGCGATCGTTGATCAGCTTCTTGTCGGCGCCACGTTGCAGCAGCAGCTTCACGTTGTCCTCGGAACCGTAACGAGCGGCCATCATCAGCGGTGTGTTGCGGTTGGGCGCCAGCGCGTTGATCTCGGCACCGCGGTCGAGCAGCATGGCCAGCAATTCGGTGCTCGGTCCGGTGGCCGCGTAATGCACTGGGGACCATCCCGGCTTCTGCACCTTGGCGCCGCGCTCGATCAGCTTCTTGGCCCATTCTGTACGTCCCTTGAGCGCGGCCATCATCAACGGCGTCTCGCCCACGGCATTGGTGGCATCGACACTCAACGCCGGGCTGGCCAGCAGCACCGCGGCGACCTTGGGTGAGTCCTCGCGCATCGCCAGGTACAAGGCCACCTGGCCCGATTCGCTTTTGGTATTGGGGTCGAAGCCGCGCGCCAGCAGTTCCGTCACCGTACCGGCATTGTCGACACCTACGGCCCGGAAGAAATCCACGTAGGCATCCGCCTTTGCGGATGAAAACGCTGTAATTACAAATATATAGACAATTAATCTAATGTGTTTTCTCATCACTATCGGATTGTTTCAATGGCACCGGGATGGTGCGTGAGAACAGCTTTTCAAAGTTGGAAGTGGTGGCCTGCGCCACCTCCTGCAAGCTGCAATTCTTCAAAAGTGCCAACTGCGCAGCCACGTGTGGCACGTAAGCCGGCTGGTTGATCTTGCCACGATAAGGCACCGGCGCCAGATAGGGGCTGTCGGTCTCTATCAGGCAGCGCTCCAGCGGCACGCTGCGCGCCACGTCACGCAAGGCCTCGGCATTCTTGAAGGTCAGGATGCCGGAGAACGAGATGTGGAAGCCCATGTCCAGTGCCGCATCGGCTACCTCCTGGGTCTCGGTGAAGCAGTGGAACACGCCCTGCACTTCGCCATTGCCTTCGCTGCGCAGCAACTCGACCGTGTCCTGGCTGGCGCTTCGCGTGTGCACCACCAGCGGCAGGCCGCTGGCGCGTGCCGCCCGGATATGCACGCGGAAGCGCTCGCGCTGCCACTCCATCTGTTCGATGCTGCGCCCGTTGAGCCGATAGTAGTCCAGGCCGGTTTCGCCGATGGCCACCACGCGGGGCAAGGCCGCCAGTCGCAGCAGATCGTCAACGCTTGGCTCGTGCACGCCCTCGCTGTCGGGGTGCACACCGGCGCTGGCCCAGAAGTTGTCGTGCGCCAGGGCCAGCGCATGCACCTGCGGAAACTCCTCGACCGTGGTGCAAATGCACAGCGCGCGGTCCACCTGCGCCTTTGCCATCTCGCGCCGCACCTCGTCGATGCGGCAGTGCAGCTCGGGAAAGCTCAGGTGACAATGGGAGTCGACAAACATCGGGGTGGGAACTTGACGCGCCGACAAGGAGCGCAAAGCCCCCTATTCTCAGGCCGCAGGGGCGGCCTACAGCGTCTGCGTGGGTTTGGACGACGAGATCGCGGTGCCCAGAATCTCCTCGATCTTGAGCTTCAGCGCGCGTGTCTTCTCGTCGGCGGGGAATCGCACGCCAACTCCCTGGGTGCGCCCACCGGACGCATTGCTCGGTGTGATCCAGGCCACCTTGCCGGCCACCGGGTAGCGCTGCGGGTCGTCGGGCAGCGACAGCAGCAGGTAGATATCCTCGCCCAGGCGGTACTCGCGTGCGGTCGGCACGAACAGACCGCCGTCGGTGAGCAGCGGAATGTAGGCCGCGTAGAGCGCACCTTTCTCCCGAAAGACCAGTTGGATCACGCTGGGCCGCGCCGCGGCGGCAGCGCCGGCTGCCGGCACGGCAACGGCCCCCACAGCCGGGGTGCCGATGCGGGGTGAGGCGCGGTCGTTCATCGAGCCAGTGTATCCAAGGCCCTGCCCCTGCGGGAACCGCGAGTCGTGGCTTCTTGCCAGCAGGCACGGCCTTCGCTGACCAAAGCCTCGACCAGCAGGCCGTCGTTCCAGGGGTGCTCGTCGTGCCGCGCCACCCTGGCCAGTGATTTCGCCCAAGCAATCAGCGGCCCGGGGCGTGCCCCCGGCGGCAGCGCCTGCACCGCAAAGTAGCGCGGCGCACCGCCGACGGACACGACCAGTGCGTCGTGGCAGAGCTTCTGCAGCGCGTCCACCGCGCGCGGCACCGGCCAGCCGGCCAGCGCCGCAGCCTGCCCCCGTGCCATCGCCCGCGGCAGGTCCAGCCAGGCCGCCGCGTCGATGCCGGCCGCTGCCAGCTCGCGCGCGGCGAGGGGCGCGCCGCCCGCGGCGGCGAGCAGCACCGGCGCATCGCGCACGCCCTGCTCTTCCAGCCAGGCCGTGGCCTGTTCGGCCGGTGGCCCGGCCAGGCGGATGCGCTGGCAGCGACTGCGCACCGTCGGCAGCAACCGGGCCTCGTCGGCGGTGCTCAGTAGCAGCCGCGCCTGCCCTGGCGGCTCTTCCAGCGTCTTCAGCAACGCGCTGGCGGCCTGCAGGTTCATGGCCTCGGCCGGGTGCAGCAGCACCACCTTGGCCTGCCCGCGGGACGACGACTGCACCACCCAGTCGATCGCAGCTCGCACCTCGTCGATGCGGATCTGCCGGCTGGGCTTCTTGCGCGCCTTGGCTCCGTCGGCCGTTTCGTCGTCGGCCTGGGCCGCGCCACCGTACAAGCCGCGCAGCGATTCGGGCATCAGAAGGTGCAGGTCCGGGTGCGAGCCCGACTGCAGCAGCCGGCAGCTGGCGCATTGCCCGCAAGGCGGTGCCGCGTCGGTGGATTCGCACAGCCAGGCTTGGGCCAGCGTCAGCAGGAACTCCAGCGCGCCGATGCCTTGCTCAGCCTGCAGCAGCAGGGCATGCGCCCGCTGCTGCTGCAGGGCCTGTCGCAGCGGCACCTGCAGCCAGGGCAAGGGCAAGCTGCCGTCGGCGCCTACCACCACGGCCGTTGCTCCAGCGCCTGCTGAATCTGCGTCCACACGGCGCCGCGTTCGGCGGCCGCATCCAGGCGCACGAAGCGCTCCGGCGCCTGTGCCATGCGGCTGGCATAGCCGGCGCGCACCCGGGAGAAGAAGGCCGTGTCCTGTTGCTCGAAACGGTCCGGTGCACGCACTGCGCCACGCCGCTCGGCCGCCTGCTGCGGCGCAAGGTCGAACCACAGCGTCAGGTCGGGCTGGCGCCCCTGCTGCACCCAGCGTTCGAGCTGCGCCAGAACGTCGACATCGAAGCCGCGCCCGGCGCCCTGGTAGGCAAAGGTGGCATCGGTGAAGCGGTCGCACAGCACGATGGTGCCGCGCGCCAGGGCCGGCTCGATGCTGGTGTGCAGATGGTCGCGGCGTGCGGCGAAGATCAGCAGCGTCTCGCTCAGTGCGTCCATCGGCTGGTGCAGCACCAGCTCGCGCAGCTGTTCGGCCAAGGCACTGCCGCCGGGTTCGCGCGTCAGCAACACCTCGTGCCCCTTGCCGACCAGCCAGGCCTGCAGGGCGGTGATGTGCGTCGATTTGCCTGCGCCGTCGATGCCCTCGAAGGTGATGAAGCGCCCGCTCATGGCGCCATCTTGCGCTGGTACTTGTTCACCGCACGATTATGGTCGGCCAGGTTGTCGCTGAAGACACTGCTGCCATCGCCGCGGGACACGAAGTACAGCGCCTTGCTGGGCGTGGGTTTGACCACGGCCTGCAACGAGGCCGCACTGGGCATCGCGATCGGCGTCGGCGGCAGACCGGCGCGCAGGTAGGTGTTGAATGCACCGTCGGTCTGCAGGTCGCGCTTGCGCAGATTGCCGTCGAAGGCCTCGCCCAAGCCGTAGATCACCGTCGGGTCGGTCTGCAACGGCATGCCGATGCGCAGCCGGTTCAGGAACACCGCAGCCACCAGCCCCGGGTCGTCCATGGGCCCGGTCTCCTTTTCGACGATCGACGCCAGGATCAGCGCCTGCTCCGCGCTCTGCAGTGGCGTGTCGACGCTGCGTTGCGCCCAGGCGGTGTCGAGCCGACGCTGCATCGCCGCATGGGCTCGGCGCAGCACGGCCAGGTCGCTGACGCCGCGGCTGTAGGCGTAGGTGTCTGGGAAGAAGCGTCCTTCAGGACTGCCGGCGGCATCACCCAGCACCTGCATCAGCTGTGTGTCGCTCAAGTCCCGGCTCAAGGGCTTCAGACTTTGCGCTGCGGCCAGCGCGGCGCGCACTTGGCGCCAGTTCCAGCCTTCGACCAAGCGCAGTTTCTCTAGCGTCTCGTCGCCCTGCACCATCTTGGCCAGCAGCAGGCGGGGCGTGATGCCGGCTTCGACCTCGTAGCTGCCAGCGCGAATGCGCCTCGCCTGCCCGGACCAACGGAACCACTGGTAGAGCAACTCGGGATGGGCCTGCACGCCGGCCGCCACCCAGCCATTGGCCACGTCGCGCGGCGTAGTGCCGGCCTCGATCGACAGCTCCACCGAGGCCGTGGCCAGCGGCAAGGGCCGTTGAAGCCACCACCACGCATTCGCTGCCGCCACGGCACACAACAGCACGAGCGCCGCGATCGCCTGCAGCAGCCAGCGCGACCCCTTGGACGTCGAAGACATGGTCGAAGATGATAATTGCCTCATGGCCGATATCCTGATTCCTACCGTCGATGCCGATGGCGCCGTGAGCCTGCCCGACTGGGGCGCGATCCACGCCGAAGGCCCCGACGCCGCCTCTTTTCTGAATGGCCAGTTGACGCAGGACATGCTGCATCTGGACGAAGGCCAAGCCAGCTTCGCGGGCTACTGTTCGCCCAAGGGCCGGCTGCTTGCCACCTTCATCGCCTGGCGGGTGTCGGCGGACGGCTTCATGCTGGCCTGCAGCGCCGACCTGTTGCCAGCCACTCTGAAGCGCCTGTCGATGTACGTGCTACGCGCCAAGTGCAAGCTCAGAGACGCCAGCGCGGCCTGGCCGCTTTACGGGCTGGCCGGGCCTTCGGCGGATGCCCTGGCCGCCAGCGCGGCGGCCGCGGCGGATTGGTCCAGCACCGACCTCGGCAACGCACGCTTGACCCGCCTGCCCACGGTGGACGGAATTTCGCGCTATCTGTGGGCCGGGCCGGATGCGCCGCCGCTCCCGCCGCTGCGAGCCGAGGCTTGGCGCTGGCTCGAAGTGCGCAGCGGCGTGCCGAGGGTGATGGCCGCCACCGCAGACCAGTTCGTGCCGCAAATGCTGAATCTGGAACTGCTGGGCGGTGTCAACTTCAAGAAGGGTTGCTACCCAGGGCAGGAGGTGGTGGCGCGCAGCCAGTACCGCGGTACGCTAAAGCGGCGCACCTACCTGGTGGGCAGCGACGCGGCCCTGTTCCCCGGCATGGAGGTGTTCCACAACGAGGACCCTGGTCAGCCCGCCGGTATGGTGGTGCTGGCGGCGTCATTGCCGGGCGGCCCTCATGCGGCGCTGGTGGAACTGAAAATGGCGGCAATGCTGAGCGGCACGCTGCATGCGGGCTCAGTCGAGGGGCCATGCCTCACCCCGGCCACCCTGCCCTACGCGCTGGACGCGCTGGACGTCTGATCGCGCTGCATGCCGCTCGGCCAGCGACAGCTCTTCGTTTACTGGCGCGTGTCTGTCAACGACCTGCCGGTCGCCCTGCGTGCACTGCGCGATTGGCAGTCCGGCCTGGCCGCGCAGCAGCCCGGCCTGCACTGTGGGCTGTACCGACGCAGTGGCACGCTCGAAGCCGACGCCACTGTGATGGAGAGCTATGCGATCGAATCGGCGCAGTCGCACCCCGGCATCGACGATGCAATGTGCCAGCACATCGACCAGGCCGGCCACGCATTGCTGCAGTGCTGGCTGCGCGGCGTGCGGCATGTCGAGGTGTTCGACGCCCTGCCCGCCTGAGCCAGCCCGGCCGCTACAAGGCGCGCACCATCTCCACATGCGCGATGCCAGCCTCTTCGAAAGGGCTGCCACGCGTCATGAAGCCGGCGCGGGCATAGAAGCCCGCTGCGCTGCTCTGCGCATGCAGCAGCACTTCACGCTCGCCGCGTTGGCGTGCACAGTCCAACAGCGCGTCGAGCAGCGCGCGGCCGATATCGGCGCCACGCAGGATCTGCAGCACGGCCATGCGGCCGATCTTGGCCACGCCGGGCGAATGCTCCAGCAAACGACCCGTGCCCAGCGCCATGCCGAAGCGGTTGTAGGCCACCGCATGCACGCACGACGCATCGGCTGCATCCCATTCCATGTCGGCCGGGATCTGCTGCTCTTGCACGAACACCGCCGTACGGATGACCTGCGCCTCGCGGCCGATTTCGTCCCAGGTGCCCAGGCGCACGTCGAGCATGGGTTTGCCGGCCTCGAAGTCCTGCAGCAGCGTGCGCAGTTGCGCCGGCACCGGCAGTGAGGACTGGGTCTTCGGGTTGGCGAACACGTAGACCAGCTCACCGCTGACCAGCAGCGTGTCGCCGCGGAAGACGCCCGCGCCGAACAGGATCGACGAGTTGCCGATGCGGCTGCAGCGGATGCCAACATCCAGGTTGTCGTCGTAGCGCGCTGAGGCCAGGTATTCGAGCGTGGCCTTGCGCACGTACAGGTCGCCGTCGAGGTACTCCATGGTCTCGTGGTAGGGCATGGCCATGGCGCGCCAGTAGCCGGCCACTGCCGTGTCGAAGTACATCAGGTAGTGGCCGTTGAACACGATCTTCTGCATGTCGACCTCGGCCCAGCGCACGCGCAGCCGGTCGAAGAAACGGAACTCGCCGCGATTCATGGTTTCCATGCCCCTTTCATGGCTTCGGCAGCCGCCTGCTGGGCGTCGGCGGCTTCCTTCAGCACCCGGCCCATCTTGATGAAGTCGTGCGTCAACCCGCGGTAGAGCTCCAGCGCCACCGGCACGCCGGCCGCGCGCAGCCGGTCGGCATAGGCCAGGCCTTCATCGACCAGCGGGTCGCACTCGGCAAGGATGACACAGGCCGGCGCCACGCCTTCCAGGGCGTCATGATTCAACGGCGCGAATCGCCAGTCTGCGCGGTGCGCGTGTTCAATGTAGTGGTCGAAGAACCAGTCGATGGTGGCGGCATCGAGCAGGAAGCCGTTGGCGAACAGCCGCCGCGAGCCGGTGTCGCCATGGGCCGAGGTGCCTGGCGTGACCAGAAGTTGCAGCGCCAAGGGTAGGCCGCGGTCACGGGCGAGCACTGCGCACACGGCTGCCAGCGTACCGCCGGCGCTGTCACCGCCCACCGCCAGTCGCGTGCCGTCGAGGTTCATCGTGGCGGCGTTGCCATGCAGCCATTGCAGCGCATCCCAGGCATCGTCAACGGCTCTGGGGAAACGCTGCTCGGGTGCCAGCCGGTAGTCCAGCGCCACCACCGCGCCGCCGCTGCGCAGCGCCAGCTGGCGGCACAGGCTGTCGTGCGTCTCCAGCGAGCCGATGACGAAGCCGCCGCCGTGCAGGTAGAGCATGGCCGGTACCACGCGATCTGAATCGCTGTACAGACGCGCCGGAAGTGGCGTGCCGTCGGATGCCAGCAGCGAGAAATCGACGACGCGGCGCAGCGGCACGCGCGGCAGGTCCAGGATCTCTGCTGCAGCGGCATAAGTGCTGCGAGCCTGCGCTGGCGCCAGCGCGTGCAGCGGCGTGCGCTGGGCTCGCTGGATGCGCTGCAGCAGCCCGTACATGCGCGGTGTCAGGATCTGGCTGGTTCTGCTCATCTTGGGTCTACGCAAGGCATCGCCCCGGGCGGACGGTTTGCGATACTGTGGCCCCGTAGAGAATAGCCCCGCCGCACGCTGCGGCCCCGAGGGACATCAGAGGCTGCCCATGAACACCAAGTTGACCTCGCCCGCCCCCCGGCCCCGTCCAGTGGTGCCCGTGGGCCGGCCGCTGGACGACGGCTGGCGCCAGTGGGTGGCGGAGAACCGGCTGCGCGGCTGCACCCCTGAATCGATGCTGGGGACGATGACCGCCAGCGGCCTGGATCCGCAGGCCAGCATGGCCGTGCTGAACGAACTCGAACGCAACCCGGTGTACCTGGCCGCGTTGCGCCACCAGCAACTGCTGCGCAAGCTGGAATCGGTGGTCGCCAACCTGCAGACGCTGTGGCAGTCGGCACCTGGTTATGCGGTGGTGGAAAAACGCGAACATCTGTCGCGCGACGAATTCATGGAGCGCTACGTGTACGGTTGCAGGCCGGTGGTCATCACCGGCCTGGCGCGTGACTGGCCGGCGCTGCGGCGCTGGTCGCCGCAGGACCTGAAGCAGCGCTTCGGACACCTGGAGGTGGAGGTGCAGGCCGAGCGCCAAGCCGACCCGCAGTACGAGCTCAACAAGCTGCAGCACCGCCGCCGCGTGCGCCTGGGCGACTTCGTCGACCAGGTGCTGGTGTCCGGACCCACCAACGACCACTACCTGACGGCCAACAACGAACTGCTGCGCCGGCCGGAGTTCGCGCCGCTGCTGCAGGACATCGGCACCCTGCCCGACTACTGCGACGCCAGCCAGCTCGCGAACAGCTGTTCGTTCTGGTTCGGCCCGGCCGGCACGGTGACGCCGCTGCACCACGACACGCTGATGCTCTTCCACACCCAGGTGGTCGGGCGCAAGCGCTGGCGCTTCATCTCGCCGCTGGAGACACCGCGCGTCTACAACTACTACGATGTCTACTCGCCGGTGGACATCGACCGCCCTGACCTGCACCGCTATCCGGAATTCGGTCAGGTGAAGGTGCTCGACGTGGTGGTCGAGCCGGGCGAGACCGTGTTCCTGCCGCTGGGCTGGTGGCACCAGGTGTCGTCGCTGGACCTGAGCATGTCCTTCTCGTTCTCCAACCCGGCCGTGCCCAACAGCTTCAGCTACCGCAACCCGGACATCCGCAACTGGTAGCGGCCATGAGAAAAGCCCGAAGGCTTGTGGCCTTCGGGCTGCGCTGGCGAAGCGGTTGCTTCAGCCGTGCTTCTGGTCGAAGAACTGCTCGTCTTCGGTCGAACCCTTCAGCGCAGCGGTCGAGGCGTCGCGTTCGATGGTGGTGGTCACCGCGTCGAAGTAACCGGTGCCGACCTCGCGTTGGTGCTTCACCGCGGTGAAGCCACGCTCGGCGGCGGCGAATTCCTTCTCCTGCATCTCGACGAAGGCGCTCATGTTCTTGCGCGCGTAGCCGTAGGCCAGCTCGAACATGCCGTAGTTCAGGTTGTGGAAGCCAGCCAGCGTGATGAACTGGAACTTGTAGCCCATCGCACCCAGCTCGCGCTGGAACTTGGCGATGGTGGCGTCGTCCAGGTTCTTCTTCCAGTTGAAGGACGGGCTGCAGTTGTAGGCCAGCATCTTGCCCGGGAACTTGGCATGGATCGCGTCGGCGAAGTCCTTGGCGAACTTGAGGTCCGGCGTGCCGGTCTCGCACCACACCATGTCGGCCACTTCGGCATAGGCCAGGCCGCGGCTGACGGCCTGCTCGAAGCCCTTCTTCGTGCGGTAGAAGCCTTCGACCGTGCGCTCGCCGGTCAGGAAGGGCTTGTCGTTGTCGTCGACGTCGCTGGTCACCAGGTCGGCCGCTTCGGCGTCGGTGCGCGCCAGCAGGATCGTCGGCACGCCCATCACGTCGGCCGCCAGGCGCGCCGCGGTCAGCTTGGCCACCGC
>JAGTRL010000376.1 GCA_018261815.1 Pseudomonadota bacterium | reverse complement strand
GGCCGCCTGCCGCTGCTGGGACGAACTGCTGGTCGAATACCCGCGCGACGCGCTGGCATTGCAGTGGTCGCAGCTGTGGGACTTCTACCGCGGCGATGCGGTCAACCTGCGCGCCCGGCCGGCGCGCGCGCTGCCCGAGTGGGACGAGGCCGATCCGCTGTACGCCCATGTGCTGAGCCTGTATGCCTTCGGACTGGAGGAAAGCAACCTGTACCCGCAGGCCGAAGAGGCCGGCCGCCGCGCGCTGGCACTCAACCCCAAGGTGCCGTGGGCGGTGCATGCGGTGGCCCATGTGATGGAGATGCAGGGCCGCTACGAGGAAGGCGCCGCTTGGCTGCGCCAGTACCAGGCCGAATGGGCCGACGGCAACGGCTTTGCCGGCCACCTGTGGTGGCACAAGGGCCTGTTCCGCCTGGAGGGGCTGGATTTCGCCGGCGTGCTGCGGCTGGTGGACAAGCGCCTGACGGGCGACAACTTGCAGATCACGCTGCAGCGTGTGGACGCAGCGGCGCTGTTGTGGCGGCTGCACCTGCTGGGCGAGGACGTGGCCGCGCGCTGCGCGATGCTGGTCGAAGGCTGGGACCTGTCGGACGCGGCAGCCGGCTACTACGCCTTCAACGACGTGCATGCGGTGATGGCGCTGCTCGGCGCCGGCGAGGTGGCGCGTGCCGAGGCCTGGGTGGCGCGCTGTGCCGAGCGCGCGATGGCCGCCGACGATGCGCGGCGCAGCAACCACGGCATGGCGCGCGAGGTCGGCCTGCCGCTGATGCGCGCGCTGCTGGCCTTTGCGCGCGGCGAGGCCGATGCCGCGGCCGACGGCCTGTATGCGGCGCGCGGCTTGGCGCATCGTTTCGGCGGCAGCCATGCGCAGCGCGACCTGATCGACCAGACCTTGCTCGCCGCGGCCGCGTTGGGCTCGCGCGCCGGGCTCGGCCGCGCGATGATCAACGAGCGCGTGATGGCCAAGCCGTCGACGCCGCTCACCGCGCATTGGCGCTCGCAGCTGGACATCCGGCTCGATGCCACGGCCTGAGGCCCGCGGGCGTCAGCCCACGCGCGGGAAGCTCACCGCGATGAAGCAGGCGAAGGCCAGCGCGTTGGCCACGGCCGCCACCGCCGGATGCCCGGTGCGCCTGAAGGTCCAGCGGCTGAACAGGCCGTAGACCACGAACAGCAGCAGCACTGCCGGCACGATGATGGCCAGGAAGAACAGCTTGTAGGGGTTGAGCGCGATGGCCAGCACCAGCGACAGCAGGAAGGCGAGCTTGCTGAGGAAGTAGGCGGCGCGCGGCGCGGCGGTGTCGCGCGTGAGCCATTCGTCGGCCAGGAAGTAGGGCAGCGTGCCGGCCGCCATCGCCAGGATCAGCGGCAGCCGCTGCGCCTGCGGCCAGACGTTGAACACATAGCGGTCGATCGGTACCCCCACCGCGAACAGCGCATAGGCGGTGGCCAGCAGCATTGCCACGGCCAGCGCGGCACGATGGCCGGGCCCCACCGGCGGTGGCCCGCCGCCGGCCAGCCGCAGCGCGGCCATCGTCAGCAGCCCGTAGAGCGCGAAGTGCAGCACCAGGTAGTCGCCCAGCAGGATCGGCAGGAAGTCGGTGGGCACCTTCCACAGCAGCAGCGGCGTCAGCAGCGCCGGCAGCAGCAGCCGGGGTGCGTAGCCGCGCACTTGCCACCAGCGCACACGCTCGGCTGGTGCCGCGGCCGTGGCAACGATCCGCGGCAGCAGCCGCGACAGCGGCCAGGCCAGCAGCACCACACCGCCCAGCAGCAGCGCCAGTGCCGGCCCGCGCGAATCGATGAAGGGCTGCGCGGCCTGCGGCCGGCCGAAGGCGGTGTTCAGCCAGGCCAGCGTCTGCGCCTGCGTGTGAGCGCTGTAGAGCACGCCGATGTGCTCGACACCCGGCGACAGCGTGGCGCGCCGCGCCGTGCCGTCCTCGAAGCGGCCGTAGAGGGTGTCCAGTTGCACGTCCGCTCCGGCCACCCGGCCGACCACGCGCAGGGCCTCGCGCGCCAGCAGCGCGGGCTCCAGCGCGCCGACGATGACCAGCAGGTTGCGCGGGCTGTCCGCCGGCGTGTCGGCGCTGATGCTGGGCGCGAACAGCGACACGCCGACGGTGGCCTGCATCTCGGGGTGCGCCTGCGCATGGCGCACCACGATGTCCGAGGCCATCGAATGCCCGAGCACGGCGCTGCGCCCGTCGCTGCCCGGCAGGCCGCGCACGAAGGCGGCCATCTGATCCATCGACGCCAGCAGCGTGCGCTGGCTTGCCAGCGGCTCGGCCAGGCCGCCGCGCAAGGGCGCGGTGTTGCGGCCATGGCCCGGGTAGTCGAAGGTCACGGCGATGTAGCCGTTGCGCGCCAGGGTCAGCGCAAAGGGCTGCATCAGCTGCTGCGATCCGGCAAAACCATGCGCGATCAGCACCACCGGCGCGGGGGCGGAGGCCGCTGGCGGCCGGAACACCGTCACCGGCGTGGTGCCCACGCTCAAGCTGCTGATCAGCACGCCGCGGCGTGCCGCTTCGAGTTGCCAGACGGCCGAGGCGATGGCCAGCAGCGCCAGCGCGGCGGCCAGCCAGGCCCACGCGCTGCGCACTTCGGTTGCACGGCGCGGCGCTTCGGTGGGCTGAGGCATCGTTGTATTCTGGCGTGAGGGCATCACCCGGCGCGGGTCGCGGGTGTGCCATGCCTCCAATCCCCACCGACATCATCAGCACCCCACCATGAATCGAGCCCGAGCCATCGTCTTCGAAGCCCCGCGCGAACTCTCGGTGCGCGAACTGCAGCTCAAGCCCGTCGAGGCCGGCGATGTCGAGGTCGAGGTGGCCTACAGCGGCATCAGCACCGGCACCGAGCGGCTGCTGTGGGACGGCAGCATGCCGCCCTTTCCCGGGCTGGGCTATCCGCTGGTGCCGGGCTACGAGACCGTGGGCGCGGTGCGCCACGCCGCTGCGGGCGCGTCGGTGCAGGTCGGCGACTGGGTGTTCGTGCCCGGCTCCTACAGTTTTGCCGGCGTGCGCAACATCTTCGGCGGCGCCGGCTCACGCCTGGTGGTGCCGCACGAGCGTGTGGTGCGCGTGGCGCCGCAACTGGGCCCGAAGGCGGTGCTGCTGGCCCTGGCCGCCACGGCCTATCACGCGCTGGCGCTGCGCGAGCCGATGGTCGCGCCCGGGCTGATCGTCGGCCATGGCGTGATGGGCCGGCTGCTGGCGCGCATCGCCGTGGCGCTGGGCATGCCGGCGCCCACGGTGTGGGAGACGCAGCCGCTGCGCCGCGGCGGTGCCGAAGGCTATGCGGTGATGCACCCCGACGAGGATGCGCGCAAGGACTACGCGTCGATCATCGACGTCAGCGGCGACAGCATGATCCTGAACACGCTGATCGGCCGCCTGGCCCCGGGTGGCGAGGTGGTGCTGGC
>JAGTRL010000050.1 GCA_018261815.1 Pseudomonadota bacterium | reverse complement strand
ATCTCGGCCATCAGCTTCGGCATGGCGCTGATGTTCGGCACGGCCGGCCTGCCGCACATCCTGATGCGCTTCTTCACCGTGCCCAGTGCCAAGGCCGCGCGCACCTCGGTGATGTGGGCCACCGGCTGGATCGGCTACTTCTACCTGCTGACCTTCATCATCGGCTTCGGCGCCATCACCTTCGTGCTGACCAACCCGCAGTTCCTGGACGCCAAGGGCGGCCTGCTGGGCGGCGGCAACATGGCGGCCATCCACCTGGCCAACGCGGTCGGCGGCAACGTCTTCCTCGGCTTCATCTCGGCGGTGGCCTTCGCCACCATCCTGGCGGTGGTCGCGGGCCTGACGCTGTCGGGCGCCTCGGCGGTGTCGCACGACATCTACGCCACCGTGGTGAAGAAGGGCACGGCCGACAGCGCCTCGGAACTGCGCGTGTCGAAGATCACCACCATCTGCCTGGGCGTGATCGCGGTGGTGCTGGGCATCGCCTTCGAGAAGCAGAACATCGCCTTCATGGTGTCCCTGGCCTTCGCCATCGCCGCGTCGGCCAACTTCCCGGTGCTGTTCATGAGCGTGCTGTGGAAGGACTGCACCACGCGCGGCGCGGTGATCGGCGGCTTCCTCGGGCTGATCAGCTCGGTGGTGCTGACCGTGGTCTCGCCTTCGGTGTGGGAAGCCACGCTCGGCAATCCCAAGGGCTCGGCGCTGTTCCCGTACACCAGCCCGGCGCTGTTCTCGATGACCATCGGCTTCGTCGGCATCTGGCTGTTCTCGATTCTCGACAACAGTGCGCGCGCCAAGACCGACCGTGCCGGCTTCCTGGCACAGCAGGTGCGTTCCGAAACCGGCATCGGCGCCTCCGGCGCGTCGGGACACTGAGAACAACCGGCAGTGGCGTTCCTGCGCGCCACTGCGGCAACATCCCCGGGACTGCGGGCTTCGGCCTCGCGGTCCCTTTTTGATTCCACCCCGCCCATGACGGCCGCCTTCGACTTCGACGTCCCGCCCTTCGACACGCTCAACGCGGCACAGCAGGCGCTGGTGCGCGCCACCGCCAGCCTGGTGCAATTTGCGCCGGACGACCCGGTGCTGACGCCGGAGATGGAGCCGACCCACGCCTACCTGCTGGTCGAAGGCCATGTGCGGCGCGAGGCCAGCGTCCTGCCCGAGGCCACCTACGGCGCCGGCACGCTGTTCGGCGCACGCGCGCTGCTGTCGGCGCGCGCCACCAGCACCTCGGTGGCGCTGGACGTGGTGCGGGCCTGGCAGATCCCGAAGGCGACGCTGCAGTCGCTGCTGTCGTCCAACCCGGCCTTCTGCGCGGCCGTGTTCGCCGAGATCGCGCGCCGCCTGTCGAAGCAGGAGGCACGAAGCGAACAGCGTGAGTTCCTGTCGCTGATGATGTCGCGCGTGCGCGACGCCTATGTGCGCAAGCCCTTCTACGTCGATGGCGCGCTCGACCTGGTGACGGTGTGCGCGCAGCTGGCCGAGGCCGGCCAGAGCAACGCGCTGGTGCGCGACGGCGAGCGCATCGGCATGTTCACCACCACCGACCTGCGCGATGCGCTGCTGCGCCGGGCCGACGGCCAGGGCGGCTACCTGCCGCCGCAGGCGGTGGCCGTGCGCGACGTGGCGCGCTTCGAGCTGGTCTCGGTCAATGCCGACGGCGAACTGTTCGAGGCACTGCTGCTGATGATCCGCCACCGCGTGCACCGCGTGCTGGTGCGCGACGGCGCGGGCATCGTCGGCGTGCTCAGCCAGCTCGACCTGATGAGCTTCGTCTCCAACCATTCGCACCTGATCGCGCTGCAGGTCGAGCAGGCCGAAAGCATCGCCGACCTGAAGGCTGCAGCGCTGCAGCTGGAGGGGCTGGTGGAGCTGCTGCACGGTGGCGGCGTCAAGATCGAGGTCATCAGCAGCATGGTGCGGGTGCTCAACGCGCAGGTCTTCGAGCGGCTGTGGAGCTTCGTCGCGCCGGCCGAGCTGGTGGCCCACAGCTGCCTGATGGTGATGGGCAGCGAAGGTCGCGGCGAGCAGATCCTGAAGACCGACCAGGACAACGCGCTGCTGCTGCGCGACGGCTACGAATTTGCCGCGCTGCCGCAGGTGGCCGAGGCCTTCAACCGCTCGCTGATCGAGTTCGGCTGGCCGCGCTGCCCCGGCGAGATCATGCTCGTCAACCCGCTGTGGTGCGCACCGCTGGCCACCTTCCGCGAACGCATCCGCGGCTGGATCTACGGCCACGAGGCCGACGCGCCGATGCACCTGGCGATCTTCATGGACGCGGCCGCGGTCGCCGGCGATGCCGACCTGCTGCACCAGGCACGGCAGTTCGCCTTCGAGATCCTGCCCGGCAACGACGCCTTCCTGGCCCGCTTTGCCGCGGCGGCCGACCAGTTCGACGAACCCTCGGTCGGGTGGTGGGCGCGGCTGACCTCGCCGCGCGCGCGCGACGAGCTTCCCTTCGACCTGAAGAAGCTCGGCACCTTCCCGATCGTGCACGGCGTGCGTGCGCTGGCGCTGCAGTCCCAGGTCACGCACCTGAGCACCGCCGAGCGCCTGCGCGCGCTGGTCGAGCGACGGCGCATCGATGCCGCCCTGGCGCGCGACCTGACGGAAGCGCTGCACTTCATGATGGGCCTGAAGCTGAAGAACAACCTGGCGCAGCGCCAGGCCGGCCGAGCCGTGGACAACCTGGTGCGCATGTCGGGCCTGAGCACGCTGGAGCGCGACCGGCTGCAGGACGCGCTGGGCATCATCAGGCGCTTCAGGCAGTTCCTGCAGCAGCACTTCAAGCTCGGCTCGCTGTAGCGCCGGTGCCCTGCGTCAGACCCCGGTCAGCCCCGCGGTCAGAATGAGCCTCGCAGGGCCCGGCGCATGCCTGGCCCGACGACCAGGGGACAACCATGCTCGAAGGCCTGCGATCGCAGCGGCTGCTCGCGCTGTTCTGCGCCGCACTGGCGCTGTTCAACTTTCCGCTGCTGGCGCTGTGGGACCGTGAGCTGACGGTGCTCGGCCTGCCGCTCTTCCCGGCAGCACTGTTCGTGCTTTGGGCCGTGCTGATCGCGGCACTGGCGCTGATCCTCGAAGGCCGGGACGATTGATGGTCGGCGCGCCGCTGGTCATCGGCGTGGCCTTCGCCTACCTGTTGCTGCTGTTCGCGGTGGCCACCTACGGCGACCGGCGCGCCGCGCAGGGGCGTTCGGTGATCGGCAACGCCTGGGTCTATGCGCTGTCGATGGCGGTGTACTGCAGCGCCTGGACCTACTTCGGCAGCGTCGGCCGCGCCGCCAGCGGCGGCGTGTGGTTCCTGCCGATCTACCTGGGGCCGATGCTGGCGATGATCCTGGCCTGGATGCTGCTGCGCAAGATGATCCGCATCGCCCGCGCCTACCGCATCACCTCGATCGCCGACTTCATCGCCAGCCGCTACGGCAAGAGCACCGCGCTGGCCGGGCTGGTGACGCTGATCACCGTGGTCGGCCTGGTGCCCTACATCGCGCTGCAGCTCAAGGGCATCGCGGTGGCCTATGCGCTGATGACCAGCGCGCCCGGCGCGCCAGCCACGGCCGCCGCACCCTGGTGGGCCGACAGCACGCTGTACGTGGCGCTGGCGCTGGCCGGGTTCACCATCGTTTTCGGCGCGCGCCATCTGGACAGTGCCGAGCGCCACGAGGGCATGGTCGCGGCCATCGCCTTCGAGTCGCTGGTCAAGCTGCTGGCCTTCCTGGCGGTGGGCGCCTTCGTCGTCTGGGGCCTGTTCGACGGCCTGGGCGACCTGTTCGCGCGGGCCCAGGCGGTGCCGGAGCTGGCACGACTGCTGACACTCGGCCAGGGCAAGGCCTTCGCCTACGAGCAGTGGTTCGCGCTGACCATGCTGTCGGCGCTGTCGGTCGTGTTCCTGCCGCGGCAGTTCCAGGTGATGGTGGTGGAGAACGTGGACGAGCGGCATCTCAGGCGCGCCGCCTGGGCCTTCCCGCTGTACCTGCTGCTGATCAACCTGTTCGTGCTGCCGATCGCGCTGGCCGGGCGCTTGAGCTTCGGCGCCGGCGCCAATGCCGAGGGCTTCGTGCTGACGCTGCCGCTGGCCGCGGGGCAGCACGCGCTGGCGCTGCTGGCCTTCGTCGGCGGGCTGTCGGCGGCCACCGGCATGGTCATCGTCGAGGCCATCGCGGTGTCGACGATGGTCTGCAACGACCTGGTGATGCCGATGCTGCTGCGCACGCGGCGCTTCCGGGCGGCCGCCGGCAGCGACCTGACCGGCTTCCTGCTGGCCATCCGCCGTGCCGCCATCGTCGCTATCCTGCTGCTGGGCTACCTGTACTACCGGTTGGCCGGCGAGGCCTATGCGCTGGTGGGCATCGGCCTGATCAGCTTTGCCGCCGTGGCGCAGTTCGCGCCGGCCATGCTCGGCGGCATGTACTGGAAAGGCGGCACGCGCGCCGGTGCGCTGGCGGGGCTGGGCGCGGGATTCGCGGTCTGGGTCTACACGCTGCTGCTGCCGTCCTTCGCCAAGTCGGGGTGGCTGGGGCAGGACTTCCTCGCGCACGGCGCCTTCGGGCTGGAGCTGCTGCGGCCCGAGGCGCTGTTCGGGCTGAAGGGGCTGGACTACCTGACGCATTCGCTGTTCTGGAGCCTGCTGGCCAACGCCGGCCTGTATGTGACGGTGTCGCTGTGGCGGGCGCCGTCGGCGCGCGAGACCAGCCAGGCGCTGCTCTTCGTCGACGTGTTCCGCCGCACCGCCGCCGCCGGGCCGGTGTTCTGGCGCGGCCGCGCGCAGGTGGCCGACCTGCTGCCGCTGCTCGGCCGCTTTCTCGGGCTGGACCGGGCGCAGGCGCTGTTCGACGACTACGCGAGGCGGCAGGGCGTGGCCGGCCGCGATGCGCTGCAACCCGATGCCCAGCTGGTGCAGTTCGTCGAGACGCAACTGGCGGGCGCCATCGGCAGCGCGTCGGCGCGGGTGATGGTGGCCTCGGTGGTGGAGGAGGAATCGCTGGGCCTGGACGACGTGATGCGCATCCTCGACGAGGCCTCGCAGCTGCGCGCCTATTCGCACCGGCTGGAGCAGGTGACCGACGAGCTGAAGCGCGCCAACGAGCAGCTGAAGAGCCTGGACCGGCTGAAGGACGACTTCATGTCCTCGGTGACGCACGAGTTGCGCACGCCGCTGACCTCGATCCGCGCGCTGGCCGAGGTGATGCGCGACGATGCCGACATGCCGGCCGAACAGCGGCAGGAGTTCCTGGGCATCGTCGTGGCCGAGACGGAGCGCCTGAGCCGGCTGGTGAATCAGGTGCTGGACATGGCGAAGATCGAGTCCGGCCATGCCGAATGGCACAACACCGACATCGACCTGCGCGCACTGCTGACGCAGGCGGTGCACACCACCGAGGCGATGTTCCGCGAGCGCGGCGCCAGTGTCGTGCTGCAGCTGCCGCAGACGCTGCCCACGCTGCGCGCCGACGCCGACCGGCTGACGCAGGTGCTGCTGAACCTGCTGTCCAATGCGGCCAAGTTCGTGCCGCGGGGCAGCGGCCGGGTCGAGTTGCGGCTCGACGCCGACGCCGATGGCGTGACGGTGTCGGTGCAGGACAACGGCGCCGGCGTGCCGGCCGAGCAGCGCGCGCTGATCTTCGAGAAGTTCCGCCAGGGCGGCGACGCGCTGAATCGGCCGCAGGGCACCGGCCTGGGCTTGCCGATCAGCCGCCAGATCGTGGAACATTTCGGGGGGCGCATGGGGTTGCGCGATGACACGGAACAAGGCGCGTGCTTCTACTTCACGCTACCTTGGCGGCCAAAAGAAACCGGAGACAAGACATGACGCACAAGGTGCTGATCGCCGATGACGAGCCGAACATCGTCATCTCGCTCGAATACCTGATGAAGCGCGCCGGCTACCAGGTGAGCATCGCGCGCGATGGCCAGGAGGCGCTGGACGCCATCCGCCGCGAGCGCCCGCGCCTGGTGCTGCTGGACGTGATGATGCCGAAGAAGAGCGGCCACGAGGTCTGCCAGGAGCTGCGCGCCGACGAGCAGATCAAGGACACGCTGGTGCTGATGCTCACTGCCAAGGGCCGCGACACCGATGTCGACAAGGGCCTGGGCGTCGGCGCCGACGCCTACATGACCAAGCCCTTCGCCACCAAGGAGCTGGTGGCCAAGGTGGCCGAGATGCTGGGCGCGGCGCCTTGAAGCGCATCGACACCCGATGGGTCGCGGCGCTGCTGGCGCCGGGCCTGCTGCTGGCGCTGTTTGCGCTGGGCGGCGGCGCGGCCTTCTGGGCCACGCTGGACGAGCCGCAGCGCCAGGTGCTGGGCGCGGCGCTCAACCAAAGCGGCATGGTGCTGATGCTGGTCGGCCTGGGCCTGTGGGCGCTGGGCGCCTGGGGCGCCAACGGGCTGTACCAGCGCCACGTGGCCGCGGCCGCGCGTCTGCTGGAACAGGCGCAGGTGCGGGTCGACGGCGAGCTGCCGCATCAGATCGCTCCGGCCGGCAGCGCGGCGCTGCAAGGCCTGGCGCAGGGCCTCAACCAGTTGGTGAGCCAGCGCACCCGCTTGCGCGAGGACATGGCGCAGAAGGTGGCCGAGGCCAGCCAGCGCATCGACCAGGAGCGCGGCCGCCTGGCGGCGCTGATGTCCGAGCTGACGCAAAGCGTGGTGGTGTGCAACCTGGACGGCCGCATCCTGCTCTACAACCAGCGCGCGCGGGTGCAGTTCCGCGCACTGTCGTCGGCGCCCGCGCTGGCCGGCGGCGCCGAGCTGATCGGCCTGGGCCGCTCGATCTACGGCGTGTTCGAGCGCAAGCTGGTGGCCCATGCCCTGGAGAAGATCGACGCGAGGCTGCAGCGCGGCGCGGCGCAACCGACGGCGCAGTTCGTCACCACCACGCCGGCCGGGCAGCTGCTGCGCGCGGTGATGACACCGGTGCGCGGCACCGCGCCGGACGAAGCGGCCATGCACGGCTTCGTGCTGATGCTGGACAACATCACCCGCGAGTTCGAGGACGAATCGGCGCGCGACCAGCGGCTTCACATGTTCACCGAAGGCAGCCGTGCGTCGCTGGGCAACCTGCAGGCGGCGGTGGAAATGCTCGACGACGCCGACATGGACGCGGCGATGCGCGAGCGCTTCCAGGCGGTGATCCGCGACGAGGCGCGTGCGATGAGCCAGCGCATCCAGGACCTGGCCGCGCGCAGCACGCAGGCCCTGAGCACACGCTGGCCGCTGGAGGACATGCTCGGCGCCGACCTGGTGTCGGCCGCGCTGCGCCGCATCGAAGCGCTGCCCGGCGTGCGCGCCCGCGCCGGCGAGGTCGACGCCACGCTGTGGCTGCAGGTGGACAGCTTCTCGCTGCTGCAGGCCTTGGCCAGCCTGGCGGCGCGGCTGGCCGGTGACTATGACATCAAGCTGGTCGAGCTGCGTCTGAGTCCGGTGGGCCAGCGCGCCCACCTCGACCTGGTGTGGACCGGCCCGTCGATGAGCACCGAGACCGTGCTCAACTGGGAGGCCGAGCCGATGAAGATCGGGCCTGAGTCCAGCCCGCTGAGCGTGCGCGACGTGGTGCAGCGCCACGGCGGCGAGTTCTGGTTCGAGCGCGAGCGGGTGCGCCACCAGACCTTCTTCCGCTTCCTGCTGCCGCTGGCCGGCGCGCAGGAGCAGCTCGACCCCGCCAGCCTGCTGCACGGCGACAGCCGCCCCGAGTACTACGACTTCGACCTGTTCCAGTCCTCCGAATCCACCCGTGCGCTTGACGAGCGGCCGCTGGCCGAGTTGGCCTATACCGTGTTCGATACCGAGACCACCGGGCTCAATCCGTCCGAAGGCGACGAGATCATCCAGATCGGCGCGACGCGCATCGTCGGCGGCAAGCTGCGCCGGCAGGAATGCTTCGAGCAGCTGGTCGACCCGCAGCGCGACATTCCCGCGGCCGGCATCCCGATCCACGGCATCACGCCCGAGATGGTGCAGGGCCAGCCACGCATCGACAGCGTGCTGCCGGCCTTCCACACCTTTGCGCAGGACACCGTGCTGGTGGCCCACAACGCCGCCTTCGACATGCGCTTCCTGCAGCTCAAGGAAGCGAGAACCGGCGTGCGCTTCGAACAGCCGGTGCTGGACACGCTGCTGCTGTCGGCTGCCGTGCACCCGAACCAGGAATCGCACGGCCTGGAAGCCATTGCC
Source organism: Pseudomonadota bacterium (assembly GCA_018261815.1). Taxonomy (GTDB): domain Bacteria; phylum Pseudomonadota; class Gammaproteobacteria; order Burkholderiales; family Burkholderiaceae_C; genus Rubrivivax. The sequence goes on along the minus strand of JAGTRL010000050.1, from coordinate 10,536 downwards.
GAACGGCTGGGCGTCACCGTGCTCGGCCGCCACACCGCGCTGGGCGACGCCATGGTCACGGCCGAAGTCTTCCTGAAACTGCTGCCGCTGCTGCAGGCCGCCGGCATCCACACCCTGGGCCAGGCGCGCGAGGCGGCACAGAAGACCTTCTACGCGCGGGTGCAGTACTGAGCCCGCGCATGCACCCGTGCCTGCGCACGGGTGCATGGCTGAAGAAGGCCCGACCCGTCTGCGGGTCGGGCTGGGCTCGGCTGGAGCGTCGCTCAGGGCTGCGACTGGCGCACGAGCTCGGCTCGCAACGCGCGCAACTGCGCCTTCAGCCGCCGTTGGTTGACCGCGCCCACGCGCAGCATGATCTTCTGTCCGGCACTGGCCGCCTCGAAGGCCGGGTCGGCGAATTCGTAGCGCACCCAGGGCCGTTCGGAGGGCACCTCGCCCTTCACCTCGACCAGCGTCAGCGCGATCCGCTCCGGCGCATCTGGCGTGGCGAGCAGCTGGTCGATCACCGTCATCAGCCGGGTGTGGAAGCGCTGGCCCGGATAGCCGAGCTCTTCATAGGCCGGCTGCAGCAACGGCAGCATGCGGCCGTAGAGCGCCACGGCAGCGCGCGGGTCGATCTGCTCGGCCAGCAGCACCCAGGGCGTGTAGCGCGCCGCGTTGTCTGGGTTGGCATAGCTGCGCCCGTCGCGCTCGATCACCTGGAAGCGGCCCGGTGTGGGTTTCACCGGCCACAGCCGAGGCGGCACGTGCTCGCGCCCCAGGTTGTCGACCGTGACGACGAAACGGCGCACGAAGTCGTCGGTGATCAGCAGCGAACGCGCCGCAGGCTCACCGACCAGCGCCGCCAGCGCCGCGCCCACGCCGGCTTCGTCCAGTGGGCCTTCGGCCAGCTTCGGCTCGGGCAGCGGCGCCACCGACGCCGCGGCGGCTGGCGCCGACGCGGCCGCGATGGGTTCGGGCTGCGAAGGCGCCGGCAGGGCCTGCACTTCAGCAGGCGGCGGCGCGGGCGCCTGGCTGCGCTGGACCCACCAGCCGCCGGCCGCCAGGGCCAGGATCGCCAAGGCCACGACCGTCCAGCCGATGGGCGAACGCTGCCGCGGCGGCGGCAACAGCGTGCGCGCGCCGACCTCGGGCGCTGCGTCGCTTCGGTTCGGGGCTTGCTCGGCCATGCGCACCTCGCCTTCGCACTCTGAAGCAACTGCGACTGCGCGGTGCGAAGAAAGTTCCGCCGGGGCCCGGGTTCAGAACGGCAGGCCGACGTAGTTCTCGGCCAGCGAGCGCTGCGCCGCTTCCGACGAGAACAGGTAGTCCAGCTCGGTCTGCTGCAGCTTGCGGTCGTATTCGATGCTGTCCGGGAAGGTGTGCAGCATGGTCGTCATCCACCACGAGAAGCGCTGCGCCTTCCACACCCGCGCCAGCGCCTTGGCCGAGTAGCCGTCCAGGCCGCTGTCATCGCCGCGCTGGTAGTGGTCCAGCAGCGCGTGGTACAGGTAGTAGATGTCCGAGGCGGCGCTGTTCAGGCCGCGCGCGCCCGTGGGCGGCACGATGTGCGCCGCATCGCCGGCCAGGAACAGGTTGCCGTAGCGCATCGGCTCGGCCACGAAGCTGCGCAGCGGCGCGATGCTCTTCTCGATCGACGCGCCGGTGATCAGCTTTTCCGCGACCTCTGTGGGCAGCCGGCGCTTCAGCTCGGCCCAGAAGGCGTCGTCGCTCCAGTCTTCGACGTTGTCGCTCAGCGGCACCTGGATGTAGTAGCGCGACAGCACCTGCGAGCGCAGCGAGCACAGCGCGAAGCCGCGCTCGTGCCGCGCGTAGACCAGCTCCGGCGACACCGGTTGGGTGCGCGACAACACGCCCAGCCAGCCGAAGGGATAGACCTTCTCGTATTCCTTCAGCACGTTCTTCGGGATCGACTTGCGGCTGACGCCATGGAAGCCGTCGGCACCGATCACGTAGTCGCAGTCGATGCGCACGATCTCGTCGCCGCTGCGGTAGGTGACGTAGGGCTTGTCGCTCTTCAGATCGTGCGGCATCACGTCCTCGGCGTTGTGGATGACCACGCCCTGCAAACGGTCGCGCGCCTCGTACAGGTCACGCGTCAGCTCGGTCTGGCCATAGACCACCACCGAGCTGCCGCCGCTGTACTTGTGCAGGTCGACCCGTTTCATGTCGCCGTGGTTGCTGATGAAGAAGCCCTCGTGGATCTCACCCTCGCGGTCCATGCGCTCGCCGCACTGCGCCTCGCGCATCAGCGCGGCGAAGCCGTGTTCGAGGACGCCGGCGCGGATGCGCGCCAGCACGTACTCGCGGCTCTGCCGCTCGAGCACGATGGTGGCTATGCCCTTCAGATGCAGCAGCTGCGACAGCATCAGCCCCGAGGGGCCGCCGCCGATGATGCAAACCTGGGTCTTCATGTGGTTCTCCTCGCAGGGTGTTGTGACGAGGGCGAACCTTAGGCGCAGGCGCGCGCCGGCGCAATGGCCGGATTCGTCCGCCACTTGTACATTTCGAACATGCGCAGCCCGGCGATCAGCACCTACGGCCTGTTCGGCGAGACGGCCAACCTGCCGGACCCGATGCACATCGAGACCATCGCCGCGCGCTCGGCGCTGCACGACTGGGAGCTGGCACCGCACCGCCATGCGCGGCTGCACCAGTTGCTGCTGCTGGGCAGCGGCAGCGGCTCGCTGCATCTGGAAGGCCAGGTACTGCCGCTGGCGTCGATGTCGTTGGTCAACGTGCCGCCGGGCGCGGTGCATGCCTTTGCCTTCGAACGCGGCACGCAGGGCTGGGTGGCGACGCTGGCCGACGACCTGGTCGAGCAACAACTGAACCCGGCCGGCGAAGAACGCCGCGCACTGGCCACAGGCGTCGTGTGCGCCGCCGACCCCGGCCTGGCCACGCTGATGATGCAGATCCTGGCCGAGTTCGAAGGCACGGCGCTGTCACGCGCGCTGGTGCTGCGGGGCCTGTGCACGGTGCTGCTGGGCCTGGCGGCGCGCACCGCAGCCCGTGCCGCGCCGCCGCCGCGCGATGCGCCGGGCTCGGCGCTGCGGCGCCGCTTCGAGGCCTGGGTCGATGCGCGGCTGATCGAGCACCCGACAGTGGCCGACTGCGCGCGCGCGCTGGCGGTGACGCCCACGCACCTGAGCCGCGTGCTGCGCGCGGCCACCGGGCAGCCCGCCTCGCGCCTGATCGAGGCCCGGCTGATGCGCGAGGCGCGGCGCCAGCTGGCCTACACCAGCCTGCCGGTGTCGACCATCGCCTACACGTTGGGCTTCGCCGACCCGGCCTACTTCAGCCGCGTCTTCAGCCGGGTCGAGGGCTTGTCGCCGCGGGCCTTTCGAGAGCGACTGGTGGCCGGCGCCACGCCACACAATGCGCGCTGAGCCGACGAGGACGAGGGGGCGTGCATGGCTTGGTTGCTGCTGGTGTTGGCGGGTCTGTTCGAAGTCGGCTGGGCCATCGGCCTGAAGTACACCGACGGTTTCACGCGGTTGTGGCCCACCGTGGGCACGGTGCTGGCGATGGTCATCAGCCTGGGTCTGCTCGGCCTGGCGATGAAGTCGCTGCCGGTGGGCACGTCCTACGCGGTGTGGGTGGGCGTGGGCGCGGTCGGCACGGCCATCCTGGGCATCGTGCTGCTGGGCGAGCCGGCCAATGCCGGGCGGCTGGTCAGCCTGGGGCTGATCGTCGCCGGCATCGTCGGACTGAAGCTGTCCTCGCCGGTCTGAGGCGGGAACGCCGCCGGACGCTGGACATCGGCAGGCCCCGGCGCGAACACGCTGCGCTCCGACGTCGTCGGCCGATCGAATGGAGATCGACTTGGCGGGGTCGAGCAACTGGGGCCTGCCGCCCGGGTCGACCTTGCCGCGCGGCACAGGCCGGCGCGATCACGGGCCTTCGCGGGCGCGTTGGGCCGCGCACCAGGCCAGCGCATCTTCCAGGCGGTCATCCCCCCAGAAGATGTCCTGTCCTGCAACAAAGGTGGGAGATCCAAACAGTCCGAGTTGCCTCGCCCGCTCAGTCGCGGCGCGATATTCGTCCTGTGTTTGCGCCGCGGATGCCCGTGCAAGGGTGTCGTCTGCATCGCGACCGAGCGCCGTGACGATGCCGCGCAGCGCCTGCGGGGCTCCAGGGTCCTGTTTCTCCATGAACCAGGTGCGATAGGCGGCCTGCGTGAACTCCTTGCACCATCCTTCGCGGGCGGCGAGGGTTGCAACATGGTTGGCCGACTCGAACGGGTCGATCGGATACGGCGGGATCCCATCGAACGGCACGCCGAACTTCGCTGCCCGGCGCTCCAGGTCGCGCCACATGTAGCTCATCTTCACCGGTTGGGTGGCGAACGGGACGTTGTTCTGTTCGCGCATGAGCGTGCGTACGCTGAAAGGGCGCCAGGTCAGTTCAATCCCCTGTCGAGCTGCGAGCGCCTCGGCGCGAGTCACCGACAAGTAGGAGTACGTGCTTCCGATGAAGTAGAAGAACTCGATAGGGCGGCGCATGCGGGGTTCTCCGGTTGTTGGAGGGGAGATCGTGCGGGTCCCACGAAGTCATCGTGGAAATTGAAGCACGTGCAGCGCGCAAGACACAAGACCTGCCCTGCGCGGTGTTTGCGGCCGGATGCGCAGGGCCCGGACGACACGTCCCCGCGACTGCGTTACGCTTGCTTGATGAGCACGCCCCCAGACTCCGCCCCCCACACGATCTCGTCGGTTCAATGGACCCCCACGCCCGGCGCCGCGGTGCGCCAGGCCGCCACCGTGGTGGTGCTGCGCCGCAGCGACGCCGGCATGCAGGTGCTGCTGATGCGCCGCGCGCCGCGCGACGGCGACATCCACAGCGGCGCCAGCGTCTTCCCCGGCGGGCTGCTCGATGCCGCCGACGCCGAAGGCTGCGCGCTGTGCAGCGGGCTGGACGATGCACAGGCCAGCGCCCGGCTCGGCCTGCCATCGGGCGGACTGGCCTACTGGTTCGCGGCGCTGCGCGAATGTTTCGAGGAGGCCGGGCTGCTGTATGCCGCGGCGCAGGACCGCTCGCACCTGGACGCGGCGCAGCTGGCGCTGATCGCCACGCAACGCGACGCGCTCAATCGGCGCGAGTTGACGATGGCCTCGATCTGCCAGCGCTTCGGCATCCACCTGGCGGCTGACCGCATCGTCTACCTCGACCACTGGCTCACACCGCCAGGGGTGCCCAAGCGCTACGACACGCGCTTCTTCGTCACCGAGGCACCCGAGTTGCAGGTGGCCAGCCAGGACGACCACGAGACCGATGCGCAGCTGTGGCTGACCCCGGCCGAGGCCCTGGAGCGGCGCAAGGAACTGAAGCTGGCGCCGCCCACCTGGAAGATCCTGGAGCTGCTGCAGCGCCTGGGCGATGTCGACGCGGTGCTGGCGCATGCGCGCGCACTGCCGTCGGTTCCCTGCATCATGCCGCGGCTGGCCACCGGCTCGAAGGGGCTGCGGCCGGTGATGCCGGACGAGCCGCCCTATGCCGAGATCGGCCGGGTCGACCCCGAAGGCCACGGCCATGCCAGCTACGACCTGGCCCCGGCCAGCCCGTTGCGGCTGTCGCCGCGGCTGATCCGCATCACCGCCGACAACGGCAGCATCATGACCGGCCCGGGCACCAACTGCTACCTGATCGGCGGCGGCGAGCGCAATGAATGGGCCGCACTCGACCCCGGCCCGCTCAGCGACGCGCATGTGCAGGCCATCGTCGATGCGGCGCCGGGCCCCATCCGCTGGATCTTCGTCACCCACACCCACAAGGACCATTCGCCCGCGGCGCAGGCCTTGAAGGCACGCACCGGCGCGGCGCTGCACGGCATGGCGGCGCTGCACGCGGAATGGCAGGACACCGATTTCCAGCCCGACGTGCCGCTGTCCGGCGGCGAGGTCTTCCATCTGCCCGGCCCCGACACAGGTAGCACGCTGCGCGTGATCCACACGCCCGGCCATGCCGGCAACCACCTGTGCTACCTGCTGGACGAAGAACGCCTGCTCTTCACCGGCGACCATGTGATGCAGGGCTCGACGGTGGTCATCAACCCGCCGGACGGCGACATGGGCGCCTACCTGCGCTCACTGCGCGAGCTGATGCAACTGGAGCTGGAGTGGCTGGCCCCGGGCCACGGCTTCCTGATGCCGCAGCCGCGCCAGGCGATGCAGCAGATCGTCGACCACCGTCTGAAGCGCGAGGCCAAGGTGCTGAAGGCCTTTGCGTCCGGTGGCGCGATGGCGGTGGACGAGTTGCTGGCCAGCGTCTACGACGACGTGCCTCCCAAGCTGCACGCGATGGCGCGGCGCTCGCTGCAGGCGCACCTGCTGAAGCTGCGCGACGACGGCCGCATCGCGGAGGAGCCCGCCGGACACTGGGCCTTGAACGGGGCCTGACGGCGACGCGCCGCGCCGGCGCACTGCCCGCCGGCTGGATGGTTCAGCCCCAGGCCTTCAGTGCCCGCAGCAGGCTGCGCTTCTTCGACTGGTGCTCCTGCATGCGGCGCAGGATGTCGTCGAGCGTGCGCATTGCCTCGAGGATGTGCGCTCCCTTGTTCAACATCACGCAATCGGCGCGCACGCCCATCGCCGCATCGGTGATCTCGGCACGCGACGGGCGGCCGGTCTTGGCCAGGTTCTCCAGCACCTGCGTGGCCCAGACCACCGGCATGTGCGCCGCTTCGCAGACCCACAGGATCTCTTCCTGCAGCTCGGCCAGCCGCTCGAAGCCGCATTCCACCGCCAGGTCGCCGCGCGCGATCATCACGCCGGCCGGCCGGCCGGCCAAGGCCGCGAACAGCAGCTCGGGCAGGTTCTCGAAGCCGCGGCGGGTTTCGATCTTCAGCACCACCCCCAGCTGGCTGGCGCACAGCGCGTCCAGCCGCTGATGCAGCGAGCGCACGTCGGCAGCCGACTGCACGAAGGACAGGCCGACCATGTCGGCATAGCGCGCCACCACCGCCAGGTCGGCCAGGTCCTTGTCGGTCAGCGCCGGCAGCTCGAGGTGGCTGTCCGGCAGGTTGATGCCCTTGTCGGCGGCGAGTGACTCGCCGTCCGCGCCGGCCTCGGTGATCTCGATGTCCAGCCGATGGTTCGTCGCACGGCGGACGATGCCGCCGATGCGCCCGTCGTCAAACCAGATGCGCTCGCCCTCGCGCACCTGCGCCAGCACCTCGGGCAGGGTGCAGGCGATCGTGGCCGGCGCCGCGCGGCCCTCGGCCCCGGCAGGCCGGGCATCGTGGCCCAGCCCCTGCGACGTCAGGCGCAGCATCTGGCCACGGCTCAGGTGCAGCTGCCCGGGTTGCGCCGGCATGTCGCGTATCTCGGTGGCCGAGGCTCCGGTCTTGGGCCGCTGCACCACCAGGCGGATGCCCGGGCGCAGGTAGGCGGTGCGTTCGCCCTGCACGACGACGCCATCGTCGCGCAGCTCGGCCACCTGCAGCTGCCGCTTGCGCCCTCGGGCATCGATCAGCTGGATGCGCTCGCCTTCCTGCAGCTGCGACAGCCAGTGTGCATCGAGCTCGAGCGTGTGGCCGGCGAACGAAGCGCTCACGCCGCTGCAGCGCGGGTGCAGCAGCAGCCGCGACGGGGCGGTGACGGCGCCGAAGGCGTCGCGCCGGGGCTTGAGCTTCAGCACCTGCGGCCCCGGCGCGATCGGCCCGGTGCGCAGCTTCGGCCCGGCCAGGTCCATCAGGATGCGCACCGGCCTGCCCGCCGCCTGGGCCGCGCTGCGCAGCCGCGTGGCCATCGCGATCCAGGCCTCGGCGTCGTCGTGGGCGCAGTTGATGCGCGCCACGTCCATGCCGCTGCGCAGCAGCGACGGGATCAGCACCGGGTCGGTCGCCGCCGCCGAGGGCAGCGTGACCATGATGTGGGTGCGGCGGCCGCTGGGCGGTGGCCCGAACAGCGCCTCGACGTGCTGCTGGTCCAGCGCCTGGCTGCCGCGGTAGCCGATCGGCGCTTCGGCCGGCGGCTGCGCGCCCAGCAGCTTCAGCACCTTGTCCACGTTGGCCAGCACATGGGTCTCGGCCCGCCCCAGCGACGACAGTCCCATCTCGGCCAGCCGCCCCTGCAGCCGCCGGTGGTCGTGGCGGCGGAAGGCCAGGTAGTGCGCCAGGTTGCGCTCGCTGGCGCCGGCCTGCGGATGCAGCGCCAGCCGCCTGGCCTCGGCCGCGAGCATGGACTTGCGAATGACCTGCAGCTCGCGGATCAGCGCGGCGCGCGGATCCTCTCCCCGTTCCGCAGCGGGCGCCTCGGGCGCGACGATGTTGACCGCATGTTCCACAGACCTTGCAGTCTGCCCGCCTTGCATGTCAGTTCGATGACGGCAGCGCCGCCTGCCGAGCGCGCGAGCCTCAGGTCGGCCCCCACCGCGCCAGCAACGAAGACGCCGGTCGCAAGCTGCGGTGCGCGATCAGCGCCGAGATGAACACGGTCTCCACCTGCCGCACGATGCCGTCCCAGCCCAGCTCCAAGGCGCTGCGCCGTGCCGCCTCGCCGCTGCGCCGCGCGGCAGGGCCCTCCTGCGCCAGCCGCTGTGCCAGCTGAACGAAGGCCGCGTCGTCGCCCTGCGGGGCGAGCCAGCCGTTGTGGCCGTGCTCGATCAACTGCCCGGCGGCGGCATGGTCGAAGGCCAGCACGGGCAGCCCGCTGGCCATGGCCTCCGGCGTGACGTTGCCAAAGGTTTCGGTCAGGCTGGGAAACAGGAACAGGTCGGCCGAGGCGTAGTGCGCCGCCAGGTCGATGCCGCTGCGCTGGCCGGCGAACAGCGCCTCGGGACAGCGCTGCTGCAGCGCGCTGCGCAGCGGGCCGTCGCCCACCAGCACCAGGCGCGCACGCGGGTTGACCTGACGCATCGCCGCGAAGGCCTGCAGCAGCAGGCCCAGGTTCTTCTCGGCCGCCAGGCGGCCGACGTAAAGCACGGCGTTGTCGTCTTCGGCCACGCCCCACTGCCCGCGCAGCGCCTGGCTGCGCCGCGCCGGGTCGAAACGCTGTGTGTCCACGCCGCGCGCGACGACCACCGTGCGCTCGAAGCCGGCCGCCTGCAATTCGGCGCGCAGGGCCTCGTTGGGCACCATCGTGCAGCCGCTGCGGTTGTGAAAGTGGCGCAGATAGGCCGCAATCGCGCCGCGCAGCCAGCCCATCCGATAGTGGCCGCTGTAGGCCTGGAAGTTGGTGCGGAAGTCCGAGGTCACCGGCAGGTCCAGCTCGCGTGCGGCGCGCAGCGCCGACCAGCCCAGCGGCCCTTCGGTGGCGATGTGCACCAGGTCCGGCCGGCGGCTGCGCCAGCGCTGGCGCAAGGTACGTCCGGCGGGCAGCCCCAGGCGCAGGTGCGGATAGCACGGGATCGGAGCGCCCGCCACCAGCAGTTCGCGGTGGCGGTGCCCACCTTGGGCCGAAGCGGCATCGGCGGCCTGGCGCGGCCGCACCAGCTGCAGGTCATGTCCGCGCTGCTGCAGCCCTTCGGCGACACGCGCCACGGTCAAGGCGACGCCATTGACTTCAGGCGGGTAGGTCTCGGTGACCAGCGCGATGCGCAGCGGCCTGCGCGTCGGGGCCGCGGCTTCGTCCGGCATCACGATCGGCAGGTGCAGCTTCATGGACCGCATGCTGCCGTGGCGATGCGTCAGTTCCATGACGCCCGACGCCCGCATCGAAACGACATGCACGCGTCATCGCGCTTTCACGCAAGGCCGGGAGCATGCAGCCGAGTGGCGGGAATGCCACTGCAATGTCCACCCACAGGAGATGCGATGAAGGAGCTTCTGCACGAACTGGCCCGGCAACGCTGGGACGACCACCGCTACTACCACCAGTGCCGCATCAACCAGAGCCTGCACCTGCTCAGCGCGCTGAGCTTCGTCGCTGCCTATGGCCTGCTCTTCGTCGACCCGGCGCTGGCCGCGATCCTGGCCTGGTGCGTGGCGATGGTGACACGCCAGGCCGGGCACTTCTTCTTCGAGCCGCGCGGCTACGACCATGTCAACGCCGTCAGCGACGAGCACAAGGAAGCCGTCAAGGTGGGCTACAACATCCGACGCAAGGTCGTGCTGATGGCGGTGTGGCTGGCAATGCCGGTGCTGCTGTGGCTGGCGCCGGGACTGTTCGGGCTGATCGAGCCGGCCACCACGCTGCACGGCTACGTGCACGATGTCGGCATCGCCTGGCTGGCACTGGGCGTGGCCGGCTTGCTGTTCCGCGTGGCGCAGCTGGCGCTGACGCAGAACCTGCGCACCGCACTGGCCTGGCTGCTGAAGATCCTCAGCGACCCCTTCCACGACATCCGGCTGTACCACCGCGCGCCGCTGGCGCTGCTGCGCGGCGAGCGCTACGACCCGATGCACCACGTGCGCCGCTCGCGTTGAGCGCGCCACAACGGCATGGCGGCGACCCCGATGCATACAAGCATGATGGATCCAACAGGCAGGTCTCGGCGCATAGCCGTCGTTCAATGCGCGCTGTTGAGGCACACGCTGTCCGCCAGCGGCGGTGGCCAACTCCGTTCAGCCAAATTCCTATTCACTCCGTTGGCCAC
>JAGTRL010000049.1 GCA_018261815.1 Pseudomonadota bacterium | reverse complement strand
GCCGCCGACTTCGTCGAAGCCGGCGGCATCGAGGCCTGGAGCCGCGTAACCGTCGAACAGATCCTCGGCCCCGAGGACGCGCCGCACTACAGCAAGAGCAGCGACATCCTCGAGGTCTGGTTCGACTCCGGCTCGACGTTCTGGCATGTGCTGCGCGGCACGCATGCCAACACCGGCAGCAGCCTGGGCCACCACGACAGCGGTCCCGAGGCCGACCTGTATCTGGAAGGGCATGACCAGCACCGCGGCTGGTTCCACAGCTCGCTGCTGCTGGCCTGCGCCATCTATGGCCGCGCGCCGTACCGCGGCTTGCTGACCCACGGCTTCACCGTCGACAGCCAGGGCCGCAAGATGAGCAAGAGCCTGGGCAACGGCATCGAGCCGCAGGTGGTGAGCCAGAAGCTGGGCGCCGAGATCATCCGCCTGTGGGTGGCGGCCAGTGACTATTCCGGCGACATCGCCGGCGACGACAAGATCCTGGCGCGTGTGGTCGATGCCTACCGGCGCATCCGCAACACGCTGCGCTTCCTGCTGGCCAACACCAGCGACTTCGACGCGGAAGCCGATGCGGTGCCCTTCGCGAAGATGCTGGAGATCGACCGCTGGGCCTTGACGCGCGCCGAGCAGTTCCAGGCCGAGGTCCTGAAGCACTACGAGGTCTACGAGTTCCACCCGGTGGTGTCCAAGCTGCAGGTGTTCTGCTCGGAAGACCTGGGGGCGTTTTACCTCGACGTGCTGAAGGACCGCCTCTACACCACCGCGCCGAAGAGCCTGGCGCGGCGCAGCGCGCAGACCGCGCTGTGGCAGATCACGCAGGCCATGCTGCGCTGGATGGCGCCGTTCCTCAGCTTCACCGCCGAGGAGGCCTGGGCGGTGTTCGCGCCCGGCCAGGGCAGCATCTTCAAGCAGACCTACTGGGACTTTGCCGGCGTCGGCGCCACCACCAATGCGGCGCTGCTGGCCAAATGGCAGTCGCTGCGCGAGGTGCGCGATGCCGTCAACAAGGCCATCGAGGAGGTGCGCGCCGCCGGCGGCGTGGGCTCGTCACTGCAGGCCGAGGTGATCGTGGCCGCGCCGCCGGAGACGCATGCGCTGCTGTCCTCGCTGGGCGAGGACCTGAAGTTCGTGTTCATCACCTCGAAGGCCACGCTGGCCGAAGGCGCCGCGCTGGCGGTGACGGTCACGCCGTCGTCGGCCAGCAAGTGCGAGCGTTGCTGGCACTGGCGCGACGACGTCGGCGCCGACGCCGCGCACCCGACGATCTGCGGCCGCTGCGTCAGCAACCTGCACGGCGCCGGCGAACAGCGCACGGTCGCCTGAGCATGGCGGGGCGTTCGTCGGGCGGGGCGCCCAGCCTGTGGCTGTGGCTCGGCCTGGCCGTGGTGGTGGTGCTGCTCGATCAGTTGAGCAAGACGGTGATCCTCGGCATCTTCCAGCTCAACGACAGCCGCAGCATCACCTCCTGGTTCAACCTCGTGCGCGTGCACAACAGCGGCGCCGCCTTCAGCTTCTTGGCCGGCGCCTCGGGCTGGCAGCGCTGGTTCTTCGTCGGCCTGGGCACGGTGGCCTCGGCCTTCATCGTCTGGATGCTGAAGAAGCACCCCACGCAAAAGCTGTTCTGCTTCGCGGTGACGATGATCATGGGCGGCGCCATCGGCAACGTCATCGACCGGCTGCTGCATGGCTACGTGGTCGATTTCATCCAGGTGCACTATGGCGGCTGGTACTTCCCGGCCTTCAACTTGGCCGACAGCGCCATCACGCTGGGTGCGATCTGCCTGATCCTGGACGAGATCCTGCGCGTGCGGCGCAGCCGGTAGCACCCCGCCTGCGCATCGGGGCGATTCCGAGTGGACGGCCGCCGCATGCTGGCCTACGCTTCGCGACGTGAAGACTCCCCTAAACCCGGGTGACGCCGCGCCCGAATTGACAGGCACGCCGGGCGAGCCGGCGGCGCGGCCGCCGATCGTGCTGAACCGGCTGAGCTTCGCCGACCCGTTGCGCTGGTTGGCCAAGGGCTGGCGCGACTTCCTCCGCTGCCCCGGCATCGGCCTGTTCTACGGCGGCTGCTTCATGGTCATGGGCTGGGCGCTGCTGAAGGTCTACGAGGCCGCCCCGGCCTACGTGATGGCGCTGTCGGCCGGCTTCCTGCTGATGGGCCCGTTCCTGTGCCTCGGGCTGTACCGCGCCAGCCAGCGGCTGGAGCAGGGGGAGAAGCCCGACTTCGGTGATTCACTGCTGGCCTGGGACACGCGCACCGGCACGCTGGCGATCTTCGGTTTCGTGCTGCTGGTGCTGGAGATGCTGTGGGGCCGTGCCACGCTGGTGATCTTCGCCGTGAGCTTCGACGGCATGCCCGACCTGAAGGGCTCGCTGCTGGCTCTGACCGACCCCGAGAACATCGGCTTCATCGTGGCCTGGCTGGGCGTGGGCGCGCTGTTTGCCGGGCTGATCTATGCGGTCAGCGTGATCTCGATCCCGATGATCCTGCACCGCCAGACCGATGCCATCACCGCCGGGCTGACCAGCATGCGACTGTTCTTCACGCAAACGCCGGTGATGATCTTCTGGGGCGCGCTGATCACGCTGGGGGTGGTGCTGGCGATGCTGCCGTGGTTTGCCGGCCTGCTGGTGGTCGGACCGGTGCTCGGGCATGCCTCCTGGCATGCCTATCGGGCCGCAGTCGCGGACGCCTGATCCAGAAGGTAGTGGCCGCGGGCACCGCCGGGCACGGCGCGCGCCAGACCCGGTGCGGCAGGAAGCTAAGGTTCGCCCACCCCTGGCATTGGCTGCATGCACCATTTCGCAACCCCCGTCCCCGCCGCGGCCAGGTTCGCCGCATAGCTCTGTGCACAGGTGTGCCGCATGAACCGCAGGCTGTCACATCCAGCGGCTGTCGTCGCGCTGGCCTTTCTGGCGGCCATCGGCGTCGGCACTGCGGTCCTGATGCTGCAGTGGGCCGCCGCCGACGGCGCCAGCGCAGGCCTGCTGACAGCCCTGTTCACGGCCACGTCAGCGGTCTGTGTCACCGGGCTGGTGGTGGTCGACACCGGCACCTACTGGTCAAATTTCGGGCAGGTCAGCATCCTGGTGCTGTTCCAACTCGGCGGCTTCGGCATGATGGCTTCGGCCACCTTGCTCGGCCTGGTGGTCAACCGGCAGCTGCGGCTGAGCTCCCGACTGGTGCTGCAGGCCGAGACCCATTCGCTGGCGCTGGGCGATGTGCGCAGCATCGCCAAGCTGATCCTGGCGGTGACCTTGGCGGTGGAGTCGCTGGCCACGGCCGCGCTGATGCTGCGCTTCGCGCTCGGCCACGACATGCCCTGGGGCCAGTCGCTTTGGCATGGCCTTTTCCATGCCGTTTCGGCCTTCAACAATGCCGGCTTCTCGACCTGGGGTGACAGCGTGATGCGCATTGCCATTGCCGCAGATGGCTGGGTACTCGGCCCCTTGATGCTGGCCATCGTCATCGGCGGGCTGGGGTTTCCGGTGCTGCACGAGCTGGTGCTGCGGCGCAACGCGCGCGCCCGGCCGAGCATGCACACGGTGCTCACGCTGTGGGGTTCGGCGGCGCTGCTGGCCGGCGGGGCGCTGATCATCCTGCTGGCCGAATCCGGCAACCCGCGCACGCTGGGCCCGATGGATTGGGGCGAGCGCGCGCTGTCCGCAAGCTTCGCATCGCTCTCGGCACGCACCGCCGGCTTCAACGCAGTGGACATCGGCGCGCTGACCACCGAATCGCTGGCGCTGCACTACGTGCTGATGTTCATCGGCGGCGGCAGCGCGGGCACGGCCGGCGGCGTCAAGGTGACCACCTTCTTCTTGCTGCTGTTGATCGTGTGGAACGAGATCCGCGGCCACCGCGACGTGGAGTTTCGTGGCCGGCGCATCGATTCAGCCGTCCAGCGCCAGGCCTTGACCATCCTGGTACTGAGCTCCGGCGTGGTCGTGATCGCCATGCTGGCCTTGCTGCCGATGACCACGCTGCCGCTGGAAAAGGTCTTGTTCGAGGTGATCTCGGCCTTCGCCACGGGGGGTCTGTCCACCGGCATCACCGCCGAATTGCCCGCGGCCGGCCAGGTGATCCTGGTGCTGCTGATGTTCGTGGGCCGCGTCGGCGTCGTCACGCTGGCCGCTGCGCTGGCGCTGAATCACGGCCGTCGCGGCTACCGCTACCCTGAGGAGAAACCCATTGTCGGATAAGGCACAACCCAAGGGCTCGGACAGCGTGGTGGTCATCGGCCTGGGGCGCTTCGGTGCCAACGTGGCCGAGGCTTTGGTGCAACTGGGCCACGACGTGCTGGCCATCGACAGCGACGCCGACACCGTGCAGTCGCTGTCCGGCACGCTGCCCCACGTGGTGCAGGCCGACGCCACCGACGCGGAGACGCTGAAACAACTGGGCGTCGGCGACTTCGCCCATGCGGTGGTCAGCATCGGCCAGAACCTCGAAACCAGCGTGTTGACCGTACTGAACCTGAGCCAGATGGGCATGAAGAACATCTGGGCCAAGGCCAACAATCCGCCTCACGGTCGCATCGCCGAACGCCTCGGCGCGCACCACGTGGTCTACCCCGAAGCAGACATGGGCGAACGCGTGGCCCACCTGGTCACCGGCAAGATGATCGACTTCATCGAATTCGACGACGGCTTCGCCATCGCCAAGACGCGCGCGCCGCGCGAAACCCTGGGCAAGACACTCGCCGATTCGGCCGTGCGGCAGCGCCATTCGGTCACCGTGGTGGGTATCAAGCGCCGGCACCAGGACTTCATCTACGCCAAGGCCGATACCGTGGTGCAGGCCGGCGACCTGCTGATCGTGGCCGGCGCGACGCGCGAGGTCGAGCGCTTCGCGGCACGAGTTTGAAAGCGAGGGTGGGGCGCAACCTGCGCCGACAGCCTTCAGAACACCGCGTGGTCGCCGCGCTCGGCGCTGAGGCGCCCCTCCAATAGGGCGGCGTAGTGGTCGAGCAGCGTGTCCTTGCCGGTGGACGGCGTGGCCTCGGCGTCGTAGCGGCCGGTGGCCGGGTTCAGCACCAGCATCGATTCGGTGGCGTAGTAGCGGCCGATGCGCGCCAGCTCGGCCTTGGCGGCCAACGCGGGCAGCACGCGCCCGCCGAGCGCTAGCCCCGCGACGATGCCGTCGAGCAGCGCCACCGGCACCTGCCTGAAGCGCGGCGGGCGCCCCAGCAGGCCAGCCAGCATGTCGCCCTGCTGGCGCGGCGTGATCGCCGGGCCCGGCCCGCCGATGGGCAGCACCCGGTCGTGCAGCCGCGCATCGTCCAGGCAGTCCACCAGGTAGTCGGCCAGATCGGCATCGCTGATCGGCTTGCAGGCGGTGAGCGTGCCATCGCCGAACACCAGGAAGGGCTTGCCGCGCTTCACGCGATCGACCTGCCCCGACAGCGACTTGAAGAACGCGGTCGGCCGCACGATCGAATAGCGCAGCCCTGATGCGATCAGCGCCTTCTCGAAGGCCAGCTTGGCCTGCTGGAAGGCCAGCCGCGGTTTCTGCACGCACAGCGCCGACAGCAGCACGAAGTGACCCACGCCGGCGTCCTGGGCGGCGGCCAAGGCATGCAGATGGGCCTGGTGGTCGATGGCCCAGGCGTCGCGCGGCGCGCCGGTGCGTGAGGCCAGGCAGGACAGCACGGCGTCGAAGTGCTCGCCGGCAAAGCCGTCACGCGCCAGCGAGGCCGGGTCGCACACGTCGCCGAAGCGCAGCGTGGCCCCGGGCAGCAGACGCGCGCAATCGTCGGGCGACAGCTGCCCCCCCACGCCGGCGCGCGGGCGCACGAAGCACACCACGTCGTGACCGCGCCTGACCAGGGCGTTCGCCGTGGCCTGGCCGATGGTGCCGGTGGCACCAAGCACGAACACGCGCTGCGCCATCAAGGCGCCCGGCCGGCTCGGCGCTTGTGTTGCGGCTTCAGGGCAGCAGGATCGTGCAGCCGGTGGTCTTGCGCGATTCCAGGTCGCGGTGCGCCTGCGCCACCTCGGCCAGCGGGTAGCGCTGGTCGATGCGGATCTTCACTTGCCCGCCGCCCACCACCGCGAACAGGTCGTCGGCCATGGCCTGCGTGGATTCACGCGTGGCGATGTGCGTGAACAACGTGCCGCGCGTGACGTACAGCGAGCCCTTGGCGCCCAGGATCGCCGGTGCGAAGGGCGGCACCGGGCCCGAGGCATTGCCGAAGCTGGCCATCAGGCCGAAGGGGCGCAGGCAATTCAGGCTGCCTTCCCAGGTGTCCTTGCCCACCGAGTCGTAGACCACCTTGACACCCTTGCCGCCGGTGATGTCCTTGACGCGCGCAACGAAGTCTTCCTTGGCGTAGTTGATGGCATGCGCCGCGCCATGCTCCAGCGCCAGCTGGCACTTGGCATCGCTGCCGGCGGTGCCGATCAGCTGCAGGCCCAGCGCCTTGGCCCATTGGCAGGCGATCAGGCCCACGCCGCCGGCCGCGGCATGGAAGAGCACGAAGTCGCCCGCCTGCAGCCCTTCGACCGGCAGCGTCTTCTTCAGCAGGTACTGCGCGGTCAGGCCCTTCAGCATCATGGCCGCACCGGTATCGAAGTCGATGGCATCGGGCAGCCGGCACACCGTCTTGGCCGGCATGATCCGCGCTTCGCTGTACGCGCCCGGCGGGTTGCTGGCATAGGCGGCGCGGTCGCCCACCTTCAGGTGCGTGACGCCGGCGCCCACCGCTTCGACGATGCCGGCGCCTTCCATGCCCAGCGTCAGCGGCAGCGGGTTCTGGTACAGGCCCGTGCGCTGGTACACGTCGATGAAGTTCAGGCCGCAGGCCTCGTGGCGGATGCGGATCTCGCCGGGCCCGGGCTCGCCCACCTGCAGTTCGACGAGATTCATCACCTCGGGGCCGCCGTACTGGGTGATCTGGATGGTCTTGGACGTGCTCATTCGGTCTCCTGGGCTGTAGTGTCGAGGCGCGAGGTTATCGCATGCGGCGGCTTCGCATCCGGCGCCAGACGATCAGGCCGTACAGCGCCAGGTTGAAGGCCGCCAGTGCCAACGCGATGCGGCCTTGCGCAGCCGGCGTCAGTCCCTGCGGATAGATCAGTCCGCCCAGATGGTGGTCGATGAAGCTGCCTGCGTAGCTGTCCTGCCCAGCGCGGTGGCGCAGCATCATCTCCAGCGGCGTCAGCGGGCACAGGCCGGCAGTGGCCTCGATCCACACGCCCCAGGCCAGCGCCGGCAGGTGCGCCCACACCAGCCGCGGCCAGCGCCATACCGACAGCGCACCCAGCGTGGCCCAGGCGATGAAGGCGCCGTGCAGCACCAGCACCATGTCAGCGAGAATCGACCAGCCCATGCCTTTCCATCCGTCGAAACGCCACCGTAGCGCATGAAGCGCCTCGTCGCCGCGCCCAATCTGGCCCTGGCCACGCTCTGGGCCGACCAGCTCAGTGGCGCCGGCATCGATGCCACGGTGCAGCGCGCCTGGGCCGGCAGCATTGCCGGCGAGATTCCGGTGGACCAAGCGCTGCCCGAAGTGTGGGTCATGGACGAAAGCCGCCATGCCGAGGCGCTGCGCCTGCTGCACGAACTGCGCAACCCGCCGTGGCGGCACTGGGCCTGCCGCAGCTGCGGCGAGCTGGTCGAGGGGCCGTTCGAACAGTGCTGGAACTGCGGCGCGGCGCGCGGCGAATGAACGCCATGGTGGGGACTGCTCGCGGCGCATAGCCGACTTTGATCGCAGTTCGATCGGCCGGCGTGCCGAGTCGGCTGCGTTAGCGCGCTGGCGTCACCCGCGTACTCCGGCCCACGCTCGCGGGCCAGCGACTTGTGTTTGGCGCCATCGCCTCTTCGCCAACGGCCAAGCTGGCCACCAGCCAGCGAACCGCGAATGGGGCCTGCGCCCGCGGGTGGCCACCATCGCACTACAACGAGCGCTCGCTGTCTGCGGCAACGAATACCGCGGTGGTGCCCCGCCGTCCTCGGCACACGCAAACGGTGGCGCGCTGAAGGACAACAATGCGCCGTCAACAGAATGCTGAGCCAAAACGGCTGCCCCGCCTCAGAACGTTCCCGGATACGCCCCGCCGTCGAGCAGGATGTTCTGCCCCGTCAGGTAGCCGGCCTGCGCGCTGCACAGGAAGGCGCAGAAGGCACCGAACTCGTCGGCCGTGCCGAAGCGCTTGGCCGGGATGGTGGCGCGGCGCTGCGCCAGCACCTCCTCCACCGTCTTGCCCAGCTTGGCCGCAGTGCCCACCGAGGTGTTGCGCACGCGGTCGGTGTCGAACACGCCGGGCAGCAGGTTGTTGACGGTGACGTTGGCCGCGGCCAGTTTGCTCTGCCGCGCCAGCCCGGCGACGAAGCCGGTCAGGCCGCTGCGCGCGCCGTTGGATAGGCCGAGTACGTCGATCGGCGCCTTGACCGCGCCCGAGGTGATGTTGACCACTCGGCCGAAACCGCGCTCGGCCATCTTGTCGACCGTGGCCTTGATCAGCTCGATCGGTGTCAGCATGTTGGCGTCCACCGCCTTGATCCAGGCCTCGCGGTCCCAGTCGCGGAAGTCGCCCGGCGGCGGCCCGCCGGCGTTGTTGACCAGGATGTCCACCTGCGGGCAGGCCGCCAGCGCCGCGCCACGGCCTTCGGGCGTGGTGATGTCGCCGGCCAGGGCCTTCACCGTCACGGCCGGGTTCAGCGCGCGCAGCTCGGCCGCAGTGGCCTGCAGCGCCTCGTCACCACGCGCGGTGATGACCACGTTGACGCCCTCGCGCACCAGCGCCGCGGCGCAGCCCTTGCCCAGCCCCTTGCTCGCGGCGCAGACCAGCGCCCACTTGCCCTCGATGCCCAGATCCATGTTCGATCTCCTCGCTGATTGAAACTCAACGCACGCGTGTCAGCATCCAGACACCGGCCATGACGAGCACCGTGCCGGCGGCGATCCAGGCGGTGAAGGCCTCGCCCAGGATCCACACGCTCATTGCAATGGTGCTCAACGGGCCGATCATGCCAGCCTGCGAGGCCATGGCCGCGCCGATTCGCTCGATGGCCATCATCACCATCAGCACCGGCGCGAAGGTGCACAGCGCGGCATTCAGCAGCGACAGCCACAGCACCGGTGGCGCCACCTGCAGCGCGCTGTGCCACGGGCGCAGCAGCAGGTACTGCGCGATACACAGCACGCAGGCCACGCTGGTGGCCAGCCCGGTCAGGCGCAGCGCGCCCAGGCGCTTGACCTCCTCGCCGCTGTATACCAGGTACAGCGCATAGCTCATGGTGCTGGCGAACACCAGGCCCGCACCGAGCGCGGTGTCGGCGCCTTCGAGCCTGAGCTCCTGGCCGAAGACCAGCAACACGCCGACGTAGCTGATGGCCAGCGCCAGCAACTGCTTCGGCACCACGCGGCGCTGGAAGAGCACGCGGCCCAGCAGCAGCACCAGCGTCGGACCCAGGTACAGGATCAGCCGCTCCAGGCTGGCGCTGACGTACTGCAGGCCCCAGAAGTCGAGAAAGCTCGCCAGGTAGTAGCCGCTGAAGCCCAGCAGCGTGATGACGCGCCAGTCGCGCGCCGTCAGCGCGGGCTTGCCCCGGCCGGCCCACCAGGCCAGTGCCACGAACAGCGGCAACGCGAACAGCATGCGCAACATGATCAGCGTGACCGCATCCACGCCATGCCGGTAGGCCAGCTTGACGATGATGGCCTTGCCCGAAAACGCGATGGCCCCGGCCATGGCCAGCAACAGGCCGGGCCACAGCGACGCTGCGCTCGGCACCGCCCTCTCTGGGTTCAGAAACCCGCGGCCAGGCCGTCACGCCGCGGGTCGCTGGCGGCGGCATAGCCTTCCACGGCGGGGTCGCCCATGCGCCATATGAACTGGCCGGCACCGAAGTCCTGGTAGCTGTCCTGGATGTCGTCCAGCACATGACCCAGCTGCTTCAGGCCGTGCACCGTGTCGGTCGGCACTCCAGGCTCCAGGTTGAGCTTCTTCTGCAGGTTGAAGCGCCAGCGCGGCGCGTCGCAGGCGGCCTGCGGATGCTGTTTGTAGTCGAGCATGCGCACGAGGGTCTGCATGTGGCCCTGCGGCTGCATGTCGCCGCCCATCACGCCGAAGCTCATCACCGGCTGCCCGTCCTTGGTCAGGAAGGCCGGGATGATGGTGTGGAACGGCCGCTTGCCCGGCGCCACGAGGTTCGGGCTGCCGGGCTTCAGGCTGAAGCCATGGCCACGGTTCTGCAGGCTCAGGCCCCAGTCAGGGACGACCACACCGGAGCCGAAGCCCATGTAGTTGCTCTGGATGAAGCTGACCATCATGCCGGTCTCGTCGGCGGCGCTCAGGTAGATGGTGCC
Organism: Pseudomonadota bacterium; assembly: GCA_018261815.1. Classification (GTDB taxonomy): domain Bacteria; phylum Pseudomonadota; class Gammaproteobacteria; order Burkholderiales; family Burkholderiaceae_C; genus Rubrivivax. Next base: position 8,415 of record JAGTRL010000049.1, on the reverse strand, counting down.
GCCCTTGACGGGATTGCCGGCGCCGAAATCCTGCGCACGCTTCGGGTCGATCAGCTTGGCCCGGCTGGCCAGGTAGGCGTCGTCGAGCAGTTGCTCGGTGGTGACTTCCATCGTCGAGCGCTCGGACACGAAGCGGTAGACGTCGGCGAAGGCCAGCTTCATGGCCTCGATCTGCAGGTGGAACGAGGCCGTGCCGTCCACCGGCAGTGCGGCGATGTCGAAATGCTTCAGGATGCCCAACGCGATCAGCGCCGCGATGCCCTGGCCGTTGGGCGGAATCTCGTGCAGCGTGTGGCCGCGGTAGTCCTTGGCGATGGGCGTGACCCATTCCGGCTTGTAGGCGGCGAAGTCGGCCACCGTGTGCGCCCCGCCATGTTCGCGGGCGCTGCGCTCCAGGGCCTGTGCGATCTCGCCGCCGTACAGTGCCTGTCCTTGGGTCTCGGCCACGGCACGCAGCATGCGCGCCGCCGCTGGCATGCGGAACAGCTCGCCGACCGCCGGTGCGCGGCCACGCGGCAGGAAGGTCTGTGCGAAGCCCGGCTGCGACACCAGATCGGTCACCTGGGCGGCGAGCATCCATTTCTCGGCCACCACCGTCGGTACCAGGTAGCCGCGCTCGGCAATGTCGATGGCCGGCGCCAGCAGGTCGACGAAGGGCAACTTGCCGAAGCGCTGGCTCAGGGCCACCCAGGAGGCCACTGCGCCCGGCACCGTGACGCTGTCCCAGCCGCGCTGTGGCGGCGTGGCTGCGGCATCGCCGTGCTTGCGGCGGAAGTACTCCGGCGTCCAGGCCGCCGGCGCCGTGCCCGAGGCATTCAGTCCGTGCAGCTGCGTACCGTCCCACAGGATGCAGAACGCGTCGGAGCCCAGGCCGTTGCTGCAAGGCTCGACGATGGTCATCACCGCCGCGGCCGCGATTGCGGCATCGACCGCATTGCCGCCGGCCATCATCATGCGCAGCCCGGCCTGCGCGGCCAACGGGTGCGAGGTGGAGACGATGTTGCGCGCGAAGACGGGGCGGCGCGGGGTGGGGTAGTGGGTGTCCCAGTCGAAGTCGTGTCTCATGCTCAGTCCAAAGTGATCTTGCGTTCGCGGATAATCGCCGCCCAGCGGTCGCTGTCGGCCTGCACCAGCGCAGCAAACTGCGCCGGCGTGTTGGCTGCGGCCACCTCGGCGCCCAGCCGCCCCAGGCGCTCGCGCACCTCGGCCGACTGCAGGGCCTTATTGAACTCGGCGTTCAGCCGCGCGGTGATGTCGGGCGGCAGGCCCTTCGGCCCGTAGATGCCGAACCAGGTGGTGGAGCTGAAGCCGCTCAGGCCCGATTCGGCCACCGTGGGCAGCTCCGGCGCCAGCGCCGATCGGCTCTTGCCGGTCACGGCCAGCGCCTTGAGCTTGCCGTCCTTCACATGCGGCATGCCCGAGACGATGCTGTCGAACAGGATCTGCACCTTGTTTGACACCAGGTCCGGAATCGCCAGCGCCGTGCCGCGGTAGGGGATGTGCGTGATGTACAGGCCAGCCTGCGACTTGAAGGCCTCGCTGGTCAGATGGACGATGGTGCCGTTGCCGCTGGACGCGTAGTTAAGCTGCCCGGGCCGCGCCTTGGCATAGGCGATCAGTTCGGCGACGTTCTTCACCGGCAGGTCCAGCGGCACCAGCAGCACGTTGGTGGCGTCGGCCACGTGCGCGATGGGCGTGAAGTCGCTGTCCGGCCCTGTGGTGCGGTAAGGCAACTTCGGATTGAGGTGCGGGCCGATGGAATGGGTGCTGCTGGTGGCGATGAGCAGCGTGTAGCCATCAGGCACGGACTTCGCCACCTCGGCCGAGCCGAGCGAGCCGCCGGCCCCCGCCTTGTTCTCCACCACCACCGTCTGCCCCAGGCCCTGGCCCAGTCGCTGCGCGACGCTGCGCGCCAGCAGGTCGGTGGCGCCGCCGGCCGGGAACGGCACCACCAGGCGAATCGGTTTCGTGGGAAAGCTCTGTGCTGCGGCCAGCGGCGCTGCCAGCGACAGCGCCAGCAGCGCCATCAGGGGTCGTCGGTGCATGGGGTGGGACTCGTCAACGGAAACCTCATTGTCGCGCGGCGTCGACAAGATTTGACGCAACGCAGCGAATCAGCCCCTTCGGCGCACCCAAGCGGGCGCGCAGCGCGTAAGCTCGCGCGGCCCCGCACTGCGAGGCTTCCCATTGGCAACTGCAGGAGGACATTCCACCATGGCAACACGCAAGACACCCAGCAAACCGAGCACCTTGAAGAGTGCCGCTACCGATCTGGTCCAGGCCGCGAAGAGCCTCGGCCAGGCCGTCGTGAGCAAGGCCGAGGAGGCCAAGGCCGACGCGTCGGCGGCGCTGACGCGCGTCAAGAAGGACGTGGCCGCCGGCACCCGCAAGGCCCGCAAGGAGATCACCAGTTCGGTCCAGCGCACCGAAACCCGCATCGAGAAGGCCGCGGCCAGCGCCAAGAAGTCGGTGCAGCGCACGATCGGCACGGTCGAGAAGAAGGCCCGCGCCGTCAAGGCCCAGACCGAGCGCAAGCTGACCCGCGCCGAGCAGACGTCGAGCCGCCGCGTGGCCCAGGCCGGCGACGCCATCGCCAAAGAGGTGCGCGTGGTCAAGGCGGCCGTGAAGAAGAAGGCCGGTGCCGTTGCGAAGTCGGTGAAGAGCACGACCGAGAAGGCCAAGGCCCAGGCGGCCAGCACGCGTGCCGAGGCCGCCCGCGCAGCGGCCGCGGCCAAGCGCTCTGCCGCAGCGGCGGCCAAGAAGGCGCCCGCGAAGAAAGCCGCGGTGAAGAAGTCCGTGCGCACAAGGTAGACCCGAGTCCACCTCGGCATCGGACGGCCGCGGGCGTCAGTCCTGCAGCGCACGGGCCACCTGCTCCGCAAGCGCGAGCGACGCAGTGAGCCCGGGCGATTCGATGCCGAACAGATTCACCAGCCCGGCCACGCCATGCTCGGCCGGGCCCTGGATCAGGAAGTCGGCAGCTGCCTCGCCCGGACCGCTGATCTTGGGCCGAATGCCGGCATAGGCCGGCTGCAGCGCATCGTCGGGCAGCGCCGGCCAGTAGCGGCGGATGGCCGCCGCAAAGGGTTGGGCCCGCGCCGGGTCGACCAAGTAGTCCTCCTCGCCCAGCGCGGTGCGCGGCACCCATTGCACGTCGGGGCCGAAGCGCATCTGCCCGCCTAGGTCGAGCGTGACATGCACGCCCAGCCCGGCCTCGTCGGGCATCGGGTAGATCAGCCGCGTGAAAGCCGGCTTGCCCGAGCAGGCGAAGTAGTGGCCGCGCGCCCAGTGCGACGGCGGCAGCTGCTGCGGTGGCAGGCCGTCGAAGCCCGCGGCCAGCGCCACCGCATGCAAGCCGGCGCTGTTGACCACGCTGCGTGCCTGCAGTCGCATCGGCTCGTCGCCGCCCACGTCCAGTTCGAAGCCATCGCCGACACGCCGCAGCCGCTGCAGCGGGCTCATCAGCGCCAGCATCGCGCCATGCGCCTCGGCGTCGCCCTGCAGCGACAGCATCAGGCCATGGCTGTCGACGATGCCGGTGGACGGCGACAGCAGCGCCGCGGTGCAGTGCAAGGCCGGCTCCAGCGCGCGTGCCTGCATTGCATCCATCCACTGCAAGTCGTGCACGCCGCAGGCTTCGGCGCGCTGCCGCAGAGCCTGGAGGCCCGGCTCCTGTGCCGCCTCGGTGGCGACGATCAGCTTGCCGCAGCGCCGGTGAGCGATGCCACGCTCGGCGCAGTACGCATACAGCAGCTCGCGCCCGCGCACGCACAAGCGCGCCTTCAGCGAACCCGGCGGGTAATACAAGCCGGCGTGGATGACCTCGCTGTTGCGCGAACTGGTGCCAGTGCCGATAGCCACCGCTGCCTCCAGCAGCACCACTTCGCGTCCAGCCATCGCCAGCGCTCGGGCCACCGCCAGGCCGACGATGCCCGCCCCGATAACGACGCAATCCACCTGCTCCATTTGCTCATCCTCTCCAGGGGCCGGGGTTGTGCAGCCCTTCGGCGACGAAACGCCGCACGTCGGGTGGCCGTTCGCCGCGGTGGAAGGCCAGACGCTTGTCGCGCAAGCCGGCGTCGGCGGCGGTGAAGCGCTCCAGCCGACGCAGATGCTCGACCCAACTCTCGTCGACGAAGTACTCGATGTAGCGCCCCGGCGCCGCGGTGTCGCGGAACAGCCCCCAGGACAATGCGCCCTGGCGCAGCCGGGCGCGGCGCGTCTTCTGCATCACCTCGGCAAAGCCTGCAGCCTCGGCCGGGTCTATCTGGTATTCCACCGTCACCATCACCGGGCCTTCGTCGGGACCGACCTCGATGGCCGTCATCGGCAGGTTCGCCGGCTTGGCCGGGCTGAAGTCGGGGTCGGCCCCGCCTTCGACGCTGAGCTTGCGCGTCAGCAGCCACAGCAGCGGGCCGACCACCGCCGCGCAGCTGACGGCGATGCGCACGCTGCTCCAGCCGGCCACCTGGCCCCACAGCAACGAGCCCGCCGCAGCGCCGCCCATCAGCGCCATCTGGTAGATGGCCATGCCGCGCGCGCGCACCCAGTTGGGCAGTGCCACCTGCGCGGCCAGCGTCAGAGAATTGGCGGTGGAGATCCAGGCCATGCCCAGCAGCACGATGGCCGGCAACGCGACCCAGATGTTCGGCGCGAACACCACCACCACCGACATGGCGGCATGCGTGAGCGTGCCTGCGACGACGAACTGGTCGCGGTCGAAGCGCATGCGCCAGCGCGGGAAGTACAGTGCCGCCACCACCGCGCCGCCGCCGATGCAGGCTAGCATCAGGGTGTAGGTGCCCGGGCCGGCGCCGTGGATGTTGCGTGCCACCAGCGGCAGCAGCGCCAGCAGCGCCGACGAATGCAGGAAAAAGAAGAAGATGCGCACCAGCACCGAGCGCATGCGCGGCGACTGCATCACGTGCTGCCAGCCCACGCGCATGGCACCGACGAAACGCTCACCCGGCAGCGTGCTGGTGCGAGGCTGAGAACGCCAGCGCAGGATGGTGACGAAGGCCATGGCCGCGAGCAACGTGTTGAGCACGAACACCGCGCCGCTGCCCAGGCTGGCCAGGATGGCGCCGGCCCCCACCGGTCCGACCACGCGCGACAGGTTCATCGAGATGCCGTTCAGCGCCATCGCCGCGCCCAGCTGCTCGCGTGGCACCACCTCGGGCACGATGGCCGAGAACACCGGCCAGCGCATGGCCAGGCCGATGCCGTTGGCAAAGGTCAGGCCCAGCAACAGCGGCGCGGTCAGTGAATCGGTCAACGCCAGCGTGGCCAGCAGCAGCGCCGTCAACGCCACCCACAGTTGCGTGGCCGCGAAATAGCGGCGCCGGTCGATGATGTCGGCCAGCGCCCCGCTGGGCAGGCCGAGCAGGAACACCGGCAGCGTCGATGCGGTCTGCACCATCGCCACCATCACCGGGCTTGTGGTCAGCGAAGTCATCACCCAGGCGGCGGTGACATCGTTCATCCACATACCGATGTTGGCCGCAAAGGTGGCCAGCCACAGGTTGCGGAACACCCCGGTGCGAAACGGTGCGAAGGTGGGGCTTGCGCTCAGCGTGGACAACAGCGGGGGCATGGGTGGAGCATAGCGGCGGCGCGGTACAGCGCCATCACCACCTGGGCGCCGCGGCGCGACTACGGGCGGCCGGGCGCGCCCGGCCGCCCGCGCGCAGATTTCGCTACAGCTCTTCCTGGAAGGCCACTTCGCGCTTGCTCTTGATCGACGGCAGCGAGACCACGACGATCATCAGTGCGGCAGCGATCAGCAGGCCGGCCGACAACGGCCGTGTCAGGAACGCACTCCAGTCGCCGCGGCTGAGCAGCAGCGCGCGGCGTAGGTTCTCCTCCATCATCGGCCCGAGGATGAAGCCCAGCAGCAGCGGCGCCGGCTCGCATCCGAGCTTGAAGAAGAAGTAGCCGACGATGCCGAAGCCAGCCGCCATGAAGACGTCGAAGTTGTTGTTGTTCAGCGTGTACAGGCCGATGCAGCAGAAGGACATGATCGCCGGGTACAGGAAACGGTACGGTACCGTCAGCAGCTTGATCCAGATGCCGATCAGCGGCAGGTTCAGGATGACCAGCATCGCGTTGCCGACCCACATCGACGCGATCAGGCCCCAGAACAACTCGGGATTGCTGGTCATGACCTGCGGTCCCGGTTGAATGCCCTTGATGGTCATCGCGCCGACCATCAGCGCCATCACCGCGTTCGGCGGGATGCCCAGCGTCAGCATCGGGATGAACGAGGTCTGCGCGCCGGCGTTGTTGGCCGCCTCGGGGCCCGCCACGCCACGGATGTTGCCCTGGCCGAAAGGTACATCGCCAGGGTTGGCACGCATCTTCTTCTCGATCGTGTAGGCGGCGAAGGACGACAGCAGTGCGCCGCCGCCAGGCAGCACGCCCAGGATCGAACCCAGTGCGGTGCCGCGCAGCACCGCCGGATAGGCGTTCTTGAAGTCCTGCTTGGTCGGCCAGATGCCTTTGACGTCCTTGGTGAAGACTTCACGGTGTTCGGCCGGACGGCTCAGGTTCGAGATGATCTCGCCGAAACCGAACACGCCCATGGCGATGGCGACGAAGCTGATACCGTCGGTCAGCTCGGGAACGTCGAAGCTGAAGCGCGGCACGCCGGAGATGACGTCGGTGTTGATCTGGCCGAGCAGCAGGCCCAGCAGGATCATCGCGATCGCCTTGATCAGCGAGCCCGAGGCCAGCACCACTGCGCCGATCAGGCCCAGCACCATCAACGAGAAGTACTCGGCCGGGCCGAACTTGAAGGCCAGCTCGGTGAGCGGCGGTGCGAAGGCGGCGATCACGATCGTGCCCACGCAGCCGGCGAAGAACGAGCCCAGGCCGGCCGCGGCCAGTGCCGCCCCCGCCCGGCCCTTGCGCGCCATCTGGTAGCCGTCGATCGCCGTCACCACTGAGCTACTTTCGCCCGGCACGTTGATCAGGATGGCGGTGGTCGAACCGCCGTACTGCGCACCGTAGTAGATGCCGGCCAGCATGATCAGCGCGGGCGTGGCGTCCAGCGCGTAGATGCTGGGCAGCAGCATCGCGATGGTCGCCACCGGCCCCAGCCCCGGCAGCACGCCGATCAGCGTGCCGAGCAGCGCGCCGAAGAAGGCGTAGAACATGTTCTGCAGCGTGAAGGCCACGCCGAAGCCGAGCACCAGGTTGTTGATCAGGTCCATGCGGCTCTCCTCAGGCAGTCATGAAGGCAGGCCAAAGCGGAATCACCAGGCTCAGGCCCTTGATGAAGATCGCCCAGGAGCCGATGGTGAGGACGATGATGTTGATGATCACCTCCTTCAGCTTGAACTCGTCGCCGGCCAAGCTGGAGATCATGATCAGAATTGGCAGCGAGAGGATCATGCCCAGCCGCGGCAGTGCCAGGCCGAACACCACCACGCCGAGAACGATCAGGATCAACGGCCTCCAGCCGATGTCGCCGACCGGGTCTCCGCCCTCGGACTCGATCGTCAGCGCCTTGAACAGGACCATCGCGCCGAGCACAGCCAGCAGGATGCCCAGCCCGAAGGGAAAGTAGCCGGGCCCAGGGCGGGCGGAGGTGCCGAAGCTGTAGTTCGTGGCGCCGATGGCAAAGCCGACCCCGGCAACGATGAACATCAGCCCCGACCAGAAATCCTTCTGGCTCTTGATCTTCATGACTTGTCTCCTCGGCGAACCTGTCGTGGGCGATTCTAGGCAGGCCCATGGCGCGCCCGGGTGTGGTTTCCACGTAAGCCGCCCAGGCGGCAGCGTCAGGTCGCGATATCGCGCCTTCGCAATCCGGTCAGGAAAGGGCCCGAGCCCTCAGGCGCGCATGTCCAGGCTGGGTGTGCTGCGCATCACCTCTTCGATCGTGGTCAAGCCTTCGGCCACCTTCATTGCTCCGGCCAGACGCAGCGCGCGCATGCCGTCCTTGACCGCCTGGCGGCGCAGCGCGCCGGCATCCAGCGCCGGGTGCACGCAAGCGCGTGCGGCCTCGGTCATGACCAGCAGCTCGTACAGTCCGACGCGGCCGCGGTAGCCGGTGTGACGACACTCCAGGCAGCCCACCGGCTTGTAGGACCGTACGCCGCCCGACAGGCGCCAAGGTCTGGCCAGCTCGTCGAGCGTCTCGCGCGTGGTCGTGTCGTCACGCTGCTTGCAGGCCGGGCACAGCATGCGCGTCAGGCGCTGCGCCAGCACGCCCACCACCGTGGCCGAGATCAGGTAGGCCGGCACGCCCAGGTCGGCCAGGCGCGTGATGGCCGAGGCCGAGTCGTTGGTGTGCAGCGTGCTGAACACCAGGTGGCCGGTCAGCGCCGCCTGGATCGCCATCTCGGCGGTGGCCAGGTCGCGGATCTCGCCGACCATGATGATGTCCGGGTCCTGGCGCATCAGCGCGCGCAG
>JAGTRL010000375.1 GCA_018261815.1 Pseudomonadota bacterium | reverse complement strand
GCGGCCGCCTGCGGCGCCAGCGGGTCCAGGTTCACCGGGTTGCCGTCGTAGGGGCCCATGTAGTGCGCGTACACCGCGCGCACGTTGTGGGCGATGGCGCCGTAGTACGGGCGCACGTGCCAGCTCTTCTCCAGCGAGGCCGGCAGGCGGAAGTCCTGCGCGATCTCGTGCGGCGTCAGGCCGTGGCTCATCAGCCGCAGCGTCTGGTCGTGCATCAGCCGGTACAGGTCGCGCTGTTCGGTGATGAACTTGCGCGCGCGCTCGCGGTCCCAGCTGGGCCAGTGGTGCTGGGCGATAACGACATCGGTGTATTCGATGAAGTCGTCCAGCGCCGCGTCCAGGTACTTCGACCAGGCCAGCGCATCGCGCGTCTTGGCGCCGCGGATCGGGCACAGGTTGTGCATCGTGTGGCAGCCGTTCTCCGCCAGGTTCAGCACCTTGAATTGCGGGAAGTGGAAGTTCATCTCTGCCGGCGCTTCGGTCTCCGGCGTCAGCTGGAAGACGATGTCGACGCCGTCGATGGTGTGCCGCTCCAGGGCGTGCGTGATCAGCTGGTTCGGTGCGATCAGGCTGGTGGTGCCACGGCCGATGGCCTTGCCCAGGCCGCTGTCGATGTGCGAGCGAGGCCCAGGCGCCAGCGTCGACCCGAACTGGAAGGCGGCGCGACGACGCATCGGCACGCCAGCCAGGATGTTCTCGGCGATCGCCGCTTCCATGAAGCCGTCCGGCGCGATCACCTGCACCTCGCCGCGGGCCGCCTGTGCCGGCGTGATCACGCCTTCGACGCCGCCGTAGTGGTCGACATGACTGTGGCTGTAGATGACGCAGCGCACCGGTCGCTCGCCGCGATGCTGGCGGTACAGCGCCAGGGCGGCCGCGGCGGTCTCGCTGACCATGAGCGGGTCGATCAGGATCAGCCCGGTATCGCCTTCGATGATGGTGAGGTTGGCAATGTCGAAGCCGCGCACCTGGTACAAACGATCGCACACCTTGAACAGGCCGTGGATGCGGTTCAGCCGCGCCTGGCGCCACAGGCTGGGGTGCACCGAATCCGGCGACTCGACCTGCTCCAGAAAGGCGAAGGCCGACAGGTCCCAAACCACACGCCCGTCGGGCGTGGTTATGCGCGCATCGGGGATGCTGCCGACGAAGCCGCGCTGCGCCTCGTCGAAGCAGCGGTCGTCGCCGAAGTCCAGCCGCGCGGCCTGCGCCGCATTCACCTGGCAGGTGTGCAAGGACGCGGGCTTGAGCACCGCGCCGGCTTCCTGGGAAGCATTCATACAGGGCATCCTTCGGCCAACGGGCCTGTGCTGCTTTGTACCCCAGCGCATGCCGGTGCGAAGGCCGTGCTTCCCCTTGGGGCGGCCTCGGCCACAATGCATCCGAACAGGTTGAAAGACATGACTCCTTCCCTTTTGTCCGGCCTGCGGATCATCGAGTTCTCGGCCTTCGTGGCCGCGCCGAGTGCCGGCCTGGCCCTGGCGCAGCTCGGTGCCGACGTGATCCGCATCGACCCGCGCGGCGGCAACATCGACGTCAAGCGTCTGCCACTCAATTCGGAAGGCCGCAGCCTGTACTGGGCCAGCCTGAACCGCGGCAAGCGCTCGGTGGAGCTGGACGTGCGCAGCGCCGAAGGCCGCACGCTGATGCAGCGGCTGATCTGCGCGAGCGGCGACGGCCCGCCGGTGTTTCTGACCAACCTGGCGGTCGATGGCGAGCTGTCCTATGCGGCGCTGTCGAAGCTGCGGCCCGACCTGATCATGGTGCAGCTCAGCGGCTCGCCCGACGGCTCCAGCGCGGTGGACTACACCGTCAACTGCGCGGCCGGCTTTCCCGGCATCACCGGCAGCGGGCGCGACGGCCCGGTCAACCATGTGCTGCCGGCCTGGGACGTCACCGCCGGCCAGATGCTGGCGCTGGCGGTGCTGGCGGCCGAGCGCCATTGGCGCCTCAGCGGCCAGGGCCAGCATGTCAGCCTGGCGCTGTCCAACGTGGCCATGGCCACCGTCGCCAACCTGGGCTACCTGGCCGACGTGGAACTCAACGGCACGCAGCGCAGCGCCGATGGCAACTTCCTCTACGGTGCCTATGGCGACAGCTTTGCCTGCGCCGACAGCCGGCATGTGATGGTGGTGGCCATCACCGAGCGGCAGTGGAACGCGCTGCTGCGCGCCACCGGGTTGCAGGACGCCCTGCCCGCGGCCGCCGCAGCGCTGGGCTTGACGCTCGATGACGAGGCGGGGCGCTATGCGGCACGCGGCCTGATCTCCACCGCGCTGCGCCCGTGGTTTGCGGCACGCACACTGGCCGAGGTGGGCGCGGCCTTCACCGACCGCTCGCTGCTGTGGGGGACCTACCGCAGCTTCGAGCAGATGCTGGCCGAGGACCCGCGCTGCTCCGAGGCCAACCCGATGTTCCGTCGTACCGAACACCCGGGTGTCGGCCGTTTCCTCACCACCACGTCGCCGCTGCATTTCGGCGCCGTGGCACAGCCCTCGCCCGGGCTGGCGCCGAGCCTGGGCCAGCACACCCGGCCCGTGCTGCAACAACTGCTGGGGCTGGATGACGCAGCGCTGGACCGGCTGCAGGCGGCGGGCACCATTGCTGCGAAGGATTGACATGCACGAACCCACCTTCGCCGAGTGCCGACAGACTCTGCAGGCCGCCGAAACGCTGCTGCGGCAGTTGATGACTGCGTTGCGTGCGACGCTTCGGCAGGCCGATGGCGACGAGACCCGCGCGCTGCAGCTCGAGCAGTCTCGCGCCCACGGCGTGGCCTGGGCCGCGACCTATGTGCGCGCGCTGCAACAGATGCTGGCCTGGGCGCAGCGGCTGCATTGCGCCGGCCGGCTGGGTGAGCTGGAAGCGCTGCTGTGGCGCGCCGCCTTTGCCGAGTACCTGGCGCAGCTGTCCGGTGGCCTGCCGATGAGCCAGGGCGAGTTCTTCCGCGCCGAATCGCTGGACGCCGACGGTCGCGCACGCGCTGCCTTCGATGCAGATGCCGCGGTGGGGCGCCTGCGTGCCGAAGGCTTCGCGCCGGCGGCGCGCCGGCGCATTGCAGAACTGCTGAGCGAGGGCGCGGCCACGCGCCGCTTCGGCGACCCCGGCTACGACGATGCCGCGCTGTACGAGGTGCGCGAGCAGTTCGCGCGCTTCGCCGACGACCACGCGGCCGCCGCGCACGATTGGCACCTGCGCAATGCGCTGATCCCCGACGCGGTGATCGCCGAGATGGCCCATCTGGGCGTCTTCGGCCTGACCATCGGCGAGGCGCATGGCGGCTCGGGCATGGGCAAGTCGGCGATGTGCGTGGTCACCGAAGAGCTGGCGCGCGGCTTCATCGGCCTGGGCTCGCTGGGCACGCGCACCGAGATCGCCGCCGAGCTGATCGAGCGCAACGGCACGCCGGCGCAGAAGGCGCGGCTGCTGCCGCTGATC
>JAGTRL010000048.1 GCA_018261815.1 Pseudomonadota bacterium | reverse complement strand
GGTGGTGCGGCCCGGCGACGATCTCACCGTGCTGACCTACGGCACCATGGTCTACGTGGCCGAGGCCGCCGCGCGCGAGACCGGCATCGACGCCGAGGTGATCGACCTGCGCAGCCTGTGGCCGCTGGATCTGCCGACAATGGTGGCGTCGGTAAAGAAGACCGGCCGCTGCGTCGTGCTGCACGAGGCCACGCGCACCAGCGGCTTCGGCGCCGAGCTGACCGCGCTCGTGCAGGAGCACTGCTTCTTCCACCTGGAAGCGCCGATCGAGCGCGTCACCGGCTGGGACACGCCGTACCCGCATGCGCTGGAGTGGGCCTACTTCCCGGGGCCGCAACGCGTGGGCGAGGCTTATCGCAAGGTGATGGGGTCATGAGCATTCACACCATCCGCATGCCGGACATCGGCGAAGGCATCGCCGAAGTGGAGATCGTCGAGTGGCGCGTCGAGGTCGGCGACAGCGTCGGCGAGGACCAGACGCTGTGCGACGTGATGACCGACAAGGCAGCGGTCGAAGTGCCCTCGCCGGTGACCGGCCGCGTGGTCGAACTCGGCGGCGAGGTTGGGCAGGTGATGGCGGTGGGCTCGGTGCTGATCCGCATCGACGACGGCAGCGAGGCGGCCGAGAAAGCGTCGGCGCAGGCGTCGCCACCGCAAACCGCTGCCGTGCCGCCACCCTCGGCGCCGGTCGGGGCACCGCCGCTGTCGCCCGACGTGTCGATATCGCCGCCGCCCGCAGCAACCAAACCGCCGACGCCCGGCCGCATGCCACCACCGCCGCCGCCGGCTGCAGCACCGACATCTTCGGCATCACCTGTGACCGCGCCGCGTGCGCTGGCCGCGCCGGCCGTGCGCGAGCGTGCCCGTGCTCTCGGCATCGATCTCTCACGCCTGAAGGGCAGCGGTTCCGACGGCCGCATCGTGCACGCCGATCTGGACGCCGCGCGCTCGACCGGCGCGCGCGCGAGCGCGACGGCCGCCGCACCGACCGACGGCACGCGCGAGGTCAAGCTCATCGGCCTGCGCCGCGCGATCGCGCAGAAGATGCTACTGTCCAAGCGCTCGATCCCGCACTTCACCTACGTCGAGGAAGTCGACGTGACCGAGATGGTGGCGCTGCGCGAGGCACTGAACCGCCAGTACGCGGTACAGCGCGGCGAACTCTCGCCGCTGGCGCTGGCCATCCGCGCGATCGTGCGCGCGGTGGCCGACTTCCCGCAGGTCAACGCCCGCTTCGACGACGAGGCCGGCGTGCTGACGCTGTACGACGCAGTGCATCTGGGCGTGGCCACGCAGACCGACGGCGGCCTGATGGTGCCGGTGCTGCGCCAGGCGCAGTCGCTGAACCTGTGGGACTGCTCCCTGGCCATCGCCGAGCTGGCCGCCAAGGCGCGCGCCGGCAAGGCCACGCGCGACGAACTCTCAGGCTCCACGCTCACCGTCACCAGCCTGGGCAAGCTCGGCGGCATCGTCTCGACGCCGGTGATCAACCACCCCGAGGTGGCGATCGTCGGCATCAACCGCATCGTCGCGCGGCCGATGGTGCGCGATGGCACGGTCCAGGTGCGGCAGATGATGAACCTGTCGTCGTCGTTCGATCACAGGGTGGTGGATGGGGCGGTCGCGGCGGCTTATATCCAGCGAGTGAGGCAGCTGCTGGAGGCGCCCGCGACATTGTTCATCGACTGACCACGTCGGAAGCGCCTCGAGGCGGGGTCGGCCCGGGGCAACCGGCTGCTGAACGTGCATCGACGCCAAGGGCAGCAGTCCGGGCAGCAGTCCGTTGAAGGTGATCTTCGCCGTTCCGGGCGCGGCGCTGCCCATTTTTTGAGTGGTGGAAGAAGCTGGCTTGTATGACAAGTCTGCTTCGCTGCGGCTCCCGAAGGGCGAGATCGGCGATGTCCGCTTTATGACCAGCATTTCGATCCGCTGACCGGCGGGATTGGGTCGACGGCTGGCCCTCGTTGAAGCGATCACGCCGCCCTGAACTTGACGGTCGAAGCACACCGGCCTGAAGCCACCGGCCACCAACACAGCGCCCCGGCCATGAAGAATCGGGCTCCTCCGCGTCGAAAGGAGGACACTCGTGACGGGGAGGCTCCGCGAACTCAGCCAGCGACCAGCAGCCCACCGGGGGGCACCTGGCGTCGCAGCAGATTGCAGTCGCCGGGCGGGGATTGCTGGCCAGGCGGCACGCCGGGCATCCATATGCGGCAACTTCCGGGGGGCGGCATGTGGCCGGGTGGGATGTCGAGCCGAGGTGCCGGCTGTGTGACGACGCGGCCCTGCGGCACCGTGAGAATCACGCCCGGAGGGGGCTCGATGGTCACCCCCCGGTTACCGCGCAGCCGCCAGCCAGCGCGGCGAGGAGTGCAAAGACCATGAACCGAGAGGCGAGGCCGAAGCGGCTGGACATGGATGCCCCTTGCATTGCTGTGCGACCGTCTGCCGCGGGAACGCCAAGACTGTAAACGCAGCGTGCGTTGTCAGGCGATGCCGAGGATCCTCGCCGGTTGCCACGAGGCGGTGGCGCGCACCGCGCGCTGCATCTTCCCGCTCGCCGCCAAGGCCGGCGACGAGCCCACTGCCGACCTGCTGACGCAGCAACCGACGGCGCAAGAGCCGACGGCCTGGATCCTGAGTTCGCACCGCCAGGCGTGAAACACCGGCCAGGCAGCGGGCGCCGGCGCGGCGGCCGCCCGTGCCGGACCCGTCATCGCCTCGGACCCTGCGCCTTGTCGAGCGTGACCTCGTACAGCGAGGTCGTGTCGCTGACCTCGTGCGCGACCGCCACGTAGTAGCGACTGCCTGCCTTGAAGGCGACCAGGCCCTCGGGCGAGCGGTCGCCTTCGCCGACGATCATGTCGACGTACTGGACCTGCCTCGGGTCGGTGATGTCGAACAGTGCCACCGCCGCCTTCAGCGTGCGCTCCAGGCCGATGAAGGCCAGCACGCGGCCCTTGATGTGCAGCAGCGCCAGGCCCTCGGGTTCGACGCCCTTGTTGTCGCTGCGGCCGTCGTCGTAGATGCCCAGGCGGATCGCCTCGCGGTCGAGCAGGCTGCCGCTGTCGTAGACGATGCGGCCGTCGGGCGTGCGGATCGAGAACGAGTGGCCACCGAACTTGACCAGCGGGCCGCCGCGCGCCGAGTCGATGTTCGACAGCGCAATGCGCGCCAGGTCGGGCACGCTCGTCAGTTCGACCGACGACGAGCCAGCACCGCCGCGGCGCTCGTCCTCGCTCTCGCCTTCGCCGTTGTCGCGCGCGTCGCCCTCGTTGGCCATCACCAGGTAGCTGCGGCCCCGGTGTTCGTAGGTGGCCAGGGTGTCGGGCTGGTAGAGGCCGAACACCGGCACGCTGCGCAGTTCGATGCGACTGTCGCGGTCGTTGGGATCGATCTCATTGCCCGGCAGGCTGAAGTCCTTCAGCCCCAGGCTGTAGATCCGCTCGAAGCGCAGGGTCGCCAGATCGAACACAGCGATGCCATTGGCCTCCTGCAGACCCACGTAGGCCTTCTTGCCGGTCTTGTCGACGGCGATGTACTCCGGCTCCGGGCCGTACGGGCAGAACGCGGCCGGCTGCGTCGGCAGCGTGCCCAGCGCGGGGAACAGCCGCAGCGTGTCGTAACCCGGGATCGACGGCGACAAGGCGACCGTGCTCACCGTGCGCGTGGCCACGTCGATCACGCTGATGCCGCCTGGCGGGTCGATCGGGCAGTCCACGCCAGGCGCCGGCACGAAGTTGCCGTTGGCGTCTTCCACCAGCGAGCGCTCTTGTGGCGTGCCTTCGTTGGCCACCAGCACGCGTTGGCCGTCGGGCGTGAAGCTCAGCATGTCCGGCAGCGCGCCCACCTGCACCGGCTGGCCGGACTGGGCACGGCTGCGGGTTTCGAAGAAGGCGACGAGCCCAGGCAGGTCGCGGTCGATGGTGTTCTCCAGCGCCAGCGCCGCCAGGCCGTCGTGGATCGCAACGCTGTTGACAGCGCCGAGGTGGCGCACGTCGATTTGCGCTACGCGCTGGCCACTGGTGCGGTCGAGCACGTCGATGCCAGCGGTACCAGCCACCCACAACGTGTCGGTGAGCGAGTCGTACGCCACGATCTCAGCCTTCTGGCCGACTATGGCGCCCGGCGCGGTGTGGTCGAACTGCCAGACGCGGCTGATGCCAACGTCGGCGGCCCAGGCAGCGGTGCCGGACAGCGCGGTGGCGGTGGCAAGCGCCGCAGCGGCGGCAACAGTCTTCAGGTGGCGCAAGGCGGTCGGCAGTCGGGTCATGGGCGTGGTTCTCTTGGGATTGAGGGCAACCCTGGAGATTCGCAGCGCCGTGTGACAGTGCCGTGTCGAAATCGTGACAGCGCGCGCCATCAGGCCGCAGGCGGCCAACCAGAGCTGGCGCTGTCTGAAACCACCAAGGCTCGCCGCTGGCGTACAGCGGCACGCGGCGCTCGCTCAGCTCACGGGCCAGCGTGTCCCTGGACTTCTTGCAGGACGTCTGGCCCGAGTGGCTGCTTCGTGGTGCACTGTTCGGCGCAGCGAGTGTCGCTGAGGGGTCGCCAGTACCAGTTCGAGTCAGCAACAAGCGGACCTTCGCGAGGCCTGGTTCTCCTCAGTCACGTGCAGTGGCAGCAGCGCCTTCCATACCAGTCATACCGGCAGACGCGCCGCGACCGGCACGAATGACTGCAAGGTGACCGAGACCGCGAGTACCGGCTGTCGACGGCGAAGGGCAGCAACCGCTGAAGAGCGGCTCCCACTGCTCGGGGTTACTGGTATGCAGCAGAGCGTCCCAGCACTTGGAGATCTACGTAGGCTCATACCCAGACCACGGAGAGCCCGTGCGCTGCCTGCAGCATCGACAGGTCCCACGCATCCGTCTGCGTTACCCCTGCTGCGGGCTTGACGTGCTGTCTCGCCAAAAGCTCCTGGCGGCCTGCACCGGGTCCAGTCCCCGGTAGCGCTGTGCCCCGATCAACTCGCCGGCAGTGTCCATGTTCCAGTCGCCCAGCGGCACCTCCTTCACCCTTCGACTCGGGTTCAGCAGGTAAAGATGTTGGAGTTCGGCTGCGCAACGCGCCAACCATGTTTCTGCCTTCATCCCGCATGTCCCCGCGTATGCCAAGGCCCAGAGTGTGTTGCGGAAGAAGACGTCCTTGCATCCCGCAATCGCGGGGCAATGCTCGATCGGCGCGGACGCCCTTGATACACGCGCTGAAAGACATACCTCTGTGGATCGCAGACTGCTCGCCGTCTCGCCAATGTCATACACCGTTGGACGTAACCGTAACAGCAGGTCCAGTGCGGTACTCGTTCACGCCCGCGTGTGGCGCTACCCCGCGAACCGGGCAGTGGCGCGCGCTGCGTTCTGCCGGAGCATGGCGGCATCGCTACGCAGATTTGGAGCTAACCATGACGACCCGAGTTGCCGCCAATGACATGTTCGTGCGCCATTCGAGCGATTCGCTGAAGTGCGGCGAGCAGGGCATGGACATCCCCAAGGGACACGTCGGGCCGGTACTGCTGTCGGACACCGGCCGCATCGTGTGGTGGACCGGCCGCGTCGCTATCGGCCTGCGCTACCAGGCGCCTCGGAGCGCGGACGCAACCAGCCAATCAGCGCTGTGGATCCAGGACGTGATGCTGCGCTGCGCGTAGAGCAATGTCGTTGCGCTGTGCGCACAACCTCGGGAATCGCGGCCCGCGAGTTCATTCGCCGGGGTCCCGACATCGTGGACGCAACGCAGCCACGATGATTTCGCAACCTCGGCCGTTGCAGCGACCTCGCGCTTGCGGGTTTGTCGGCAGTGAGCCCATCAATCAGGCTTGCAGGTTTCCGCCGCCATGCGCCCGACCGCCCACGAGACCACCCCTTGCTTCACGTACAGCGTCTGACGACCGTTAGTGAACTTCGTACCGTCCTCGCCGAGCGCGGGCAGTGACACGGCGCTGGCACCATCGACGCCAACGTCGGTCTTGGACTTCTTCCACCACACCCTCGTGCAAAACACCGGTGTACCGCGTGGGTGGCCGGGGTTTTGTCTGGCGTTCGATTTCACAGCCGGCGTGTTCTTTGGCAGCGTCTTGGCGTTTCGCGCAAATAGCGCTGTGCAACAGTCGGCCCTCGGGGCGACCGAT
Source organism: Pseudomonadota bacterium (assembly GCA_018261815.1). Classification (GTDB taxonomy): domain Bacteria; phylum Pseudomonadota; class Gammaproteobacteria; order Burkholderiales; family Burkholderiaceae_C; genus Rubrivivax. The sequence continues at coordinate 12,718 of JAGTRL010000048.1, read as the reverse complement.
GTCTGCTTCTGGACGTTCGAGTCAAGCGGGGGTAGGTCAGCAACGGGTGTGCGCCGTGAAAAGGCGGCGCTTTCCAGTGGGTGCGAATCCGGGCCAATCGGGCTCGTACGACTGAGTGCACTTGGGCGCGACGCGGCGTGGGCGAAGGCGTGAAGTCTTGTCCGAGAGCCGGTATCGTCAACAGGAACCGCTCAACCCTTGTGATTTTTGTCCTTCTTGCTGTGATCGTCGCCGTGCCCGCGGTGCTGCTGTTGCTCATAGCGCTCGCGAACCCAACTCTCCTGCACAAAGTACACAGGTTGCCCGCATGCGCCGTAGCGGCTGCAATGCTTGGCCCAGTTCTTCTGGTGCCCCGGCGGGACATACAGGTACACAGGTTGGGGCCGGACGACCACGGGCCGCGGCGCAATGATGATCGGCTGGCCATAGACCACCGCAGGTCGTGGATAGTTGCCGATGTCGATTCGACCGTAGACCCCAGGCTGGTTGATGCCGATGGACACACCGACATTGGTTTCGCCAAAGGCGCCGGCCGCCAGCAAACTGCCGATGGCAAAGATCGCAAGGTGCTTGTTCATCTCGGTACCATCCTTCGATATCGGGCAAGTCGTGGGAAAGGTGCGCTCACGGCAGGCTGAAAGACAAAGGCGCGACGGCACTGTTCACGTCAATGGCTTGAGTCTTCACCGCGCTCGCGTCAGCGGCTTCGATGGTGTAGCGGCCGGCGGCGGCCGCATCGCTCGAAAAGCCCAGCGAGAACGGGCCGATCGCCGCAAAGCTGGTACGGACCGGCGCTTCGATCGGCAGCACGAAGGCGAAGCCACCGGACAGCGCATCGACCGATGCCCAGGCCACCTCGACGACGGGCCCGCCGCTGAGCATCTGCAGTGCACGCACGCTGGCGTCAAAGGGCGTGACATTGCCCGACACCGGCCGTAGCGTGGCCAGCGGCGGATCGATGCGCAACGCCGAGTTGTTCACAATGGTCTGAGCCGTGTCGACCACCGGCACACCGGTGATCACTGCGGTCACTCTTCCAGGCGCGCTGACCACCAACGTGTAGTTGCCCACCGGTACGGGATAGAGCACGAACAGGCCATTCGCGTCCGGCGCCGTGGCTTTCACCGGCATGCTGTTGGCTTGGACCGACACGCTCGTGGCGCCGGACGCGATCGACGGGGCCACGTAGCCGATTACCCGCAGGCCGGCGTCCGACAGCAGCGGGATCACCGTCACCACGGGCTTCAGGTTGTACTTGCCGGAGTTCCCGCGCTTGACCACCGACTTGCAAGCGTCAAAGTCCAGCACGAAGTCGACCAGCTTTCCGGCGGGCACGTCGATGTTCGCCTTCAGTTTCAGCCCAGACTGCTGCGCACTCGGCGTGTCCAGTGCGGTCTCGCTGCCATCCGTAGGCACGACCGAATTGGCCAGCGGCGTGGCACCGCTATTTCCTGCCAGTACCAGGCGCAGCTGCGTGTACTTGCCGGCCGGCAGCGCCACTTCGCCCAGTTCGAGCAACACGCCGTTCGTGAGCGAAAGCAAATCGACGCGTCGGGCCGGTTGCAGAGCGATGTCATGCCAACCGCTGTCGTTGTCCGCGGCGCCATCACTCTGGTGCACGCGGATCCGTTCCACCGTGATATTCACGGCGTCGTAGCCGCAGGCCGGTGCATCGGTCAGAGACATGCGCAGCGTGCCCAGCGGGCTGCCGCTGCCACCGATGCCACCGCCGGCGTCGTCACCGCCTCCGCCACAACCCGCCAGCCATTGCAGGCCGAACGCCATGGCGATGAGGGCTAGGGTTCTGATCTTCATCGGTCGGCTCCAGGAGAGACTTCGTGTGGTTCGAGCGTCTGCTCGAAGTAGTAGATGCCCAGGCCCACTCGTGCGTGTGCGCTGCCCGGATCGGCGTGAGGCTGCGAATCGAGCTGCGCTGCCAGCCAGCGGTCGAGCCGCTCGAGTAGCGCCTGCGCCTGTGCGGCGCTGAGTTTGCGGAACGCCGGCAGGGCTTGTGGCGCAATGCCTCGGTACATCACCTTGCGCTGGAAGCGTGCATCGCTGCCGGCATGCTGAAGGTTGTGGTCGATCGTGGCTACCAGGTCGGCCACATCATTGCCCAGGATGTGCAGCTTTTCATCGTCGCCGTGCGCAGGGACATAGGCGCGGGTGCGCAACTCGATGCGCCCGTCCGCCAGGCGCTGCACGGCGCCCACGCGCAGCAGTTCGTCGAGCACAGCACGCACCGGCATGTCGCCGCTGTAGCGGCGCACAAGCCCCGCAAACCCGCGCTCGCCGTCGACTTCGAGCGGACGGGGGTCGGCAGCGGCATCAGCAAACTCGGCATCGCGGACCCACCCGGTAAGCACGCGCGCAGCACGGTTGTAGTTCGCATCCACTGGCGTGCCTTGCTCGTCGGGTTCGGCGAGAAGGCGCTGCACGTCCTTGCGCGTCAACCCCGACAGGATCGAGGTCCTCGAGATCGAGGGCTTCTTGCCCGGCAGCCTGAATTCGTTGAAGGCCACGTCCACATAGACGCGCTTGGCCAGCTTCTCGAATGCCGTAAAGGCCATGCCTTGCCGCAGCAGGATGCGGAACAGCGGACGCAGCAGCAGGGCTACCGCCTGCTCCAGCGCGCTCCTGTTTCCAGCTTCGGACCTCATGATTGGGAAATTTATCCCAAAACAACGATCGACGGCGTCACCAGGTGTAAGTGACTTTCACCGTGGCGCCGGTAGCGATGAGGAACAGAACTTGGACATTGACATCCGTGTTCCCCGTGCCAGCGCCTGCGCCTGCGGACGGTCGTACCGGGCCCAAGGACTTGCTGCGATATCGTTCACCGATGGAACCCATCGCGCCGATCCGATCGCGTCACGGTCGCTGGTGGGACACCGTCGTTGGCGCGGGGCCGCTGGTGGTCGGCCTGTTGATCGCATTCGTGGGTCTGGGCCTGTACGTGGCGTATCGCGTGCTCGATCCGACACCCGACAAGCGAATCGTCATCGCAACAGGGCCCGAAGAAGGGGCCTACATCGAGTTCGCCAAGCGATACCAGCCGCTGCTGCGTGCACATGGCCTGGTGGTCGAACTGCGCACAACCCAGGGTTCGAGCGAGAACCTCGCGCTGCTGCGCGATCCGCGATCCGGCGTGGACGCAGCCTTCGTGCAAGGCGGTGTCGACACGGTGGACACGGGTGAGCACCGAATGGTGGCCTCGCTCGGCAGCGTCGCGTACGAGCCTGTCTGGCTCTTCTGTCGCGAAGCCGATGCACGTGAGCGCCGAGAAAAGGCTCCGTTGAACAACCTGTCGCAACTGGCCGGATGGCGCATCAACACCGGACCGAGCGGCGGCGGCGCTGGCCTACTGTTCCGACAGCTCGCACAGGCCAACCAGCTTGAAGCCACGCAATTGCAGCTCGGCGAAAAGCCTGCCGTGCATGCGGTCGTGGACTTGCTGCAGGGTCGCACCGACGCGGTGCTGATGGTTGCCGCGGCCGATGCCCCACTGGTGCAGTACCTGCTTCGCGCACATGGAATCCGCCTGTTCGAGTTTGCGCAGTCTGAGGCCTACGCGCGCCGCTTTCCGTTCCTGCGCGCATTGACACTGCCGCGCGGCATCGTCGACCTGGCTGCCGACAAGCCGCCGCAGGACGTGCGCCTGGTGGCGGCGACGGCCTCGCTCGTCGTGCGCGAGGACCTGCATCCAGCGCTGGTACAGCTGCTCGTGCAGGCAGCGCAACAGGTACATGGGGATGCCGGCTGGTTCAGCCGCGCTGGCGAGTTTCCGAGCCCGAGTGTGTCCGATCTGCCGCTGTCGCCCGAAGCAGCACGCCTGTACCGCGACGGCGTGCCCTGGCTGCAGCGCTACCTGCCGTTCTGGCTTGCCAATTTCATCGATCGCATGTGGTTCGTGCTGCTGCCGCTGGCGGCGGTGATGATCCCGCTGTCGCGCATCTTGCCGCCGCTGGTGGAGTTGCGGGTGCGATCGCGAGTCTTCCGCTGGTATGCACATTTGCGTGCCGTTGAAGAGGCGTTGGAACGCCCGGCAGCTGCGCTGGACCGGTTGCGGACCGAGATCGAGAGAATCGACGGTCAGGTGGAACGCATCGGGGTGCCGCTGTCGTACACCCATGAACTTTACGAACTGCGCAGCCACATTGAGTTGGTGCGCAAACGGATTCTCGACCGCGCTACGGACGGGCGTTGAGCTGATGGCTCACGTCCTTTGCTGCTGAATCGGTCGCGCAGATTGGTTGGACAGAAGGGCCGCTGCCTTCGACTGATGGTTGCATGGCCGCCTGCAGCGAATGCATGAACCGCCGACAAGCTCAGTGTCGGCTTTGCCGCCCGCTTTTCGACGGCCCGACTGGCGGCTGAGGGTCGACGGCGGGTCTACCTGAACTCAATCTTGTTGCCGCAGACCTGTCGGTCGAACCGGCATTCCATACAGCCGACGGCAAAGAGCGTCATGGCCGCCCAGGACTTGTCGGCCACGAACGGCAACTGACTGGCAACCTGATTCGAATGCCGAAGCGAGCGGTTTACATAGCCGGCTCAGCGAAGTATTCTGGGTCGCGGGGGTTGTTGCGTTGGTCTACGGTTGCCTCATTTGGCCGTTCGAATGCACAAGAGGGTCACCGAAGGCGACCCGCGGTGGCTGCCATCCGTAGTTGCCCAATTGGAGGAACGCGACCATGGTGCACAAAGGCGAATCGCGCGCAAACCCGGCTACGACTTCGGACGCCGTCACCCGGCAACGATCGACCGAGCGTCGATCGAGAATTAACTCGGCGACTGTTCTGGCCGGGGCCATCATGGCCTGTGTCGGAGGGGTCCAGAGTGCTGCCGCTGGTCAGAAAGACGCGGCGCCCGCTCCACCGGCGGCTTCGGCCCCAGGGCGGGGTGCTCCCTACGGGTGGAACATCACCAACGCGGGGGACCCGAGATACGAGAATTACGGGCCCAGGGAACTGACCAACCAACGCCTGCTCAATGAGCCCGTCGGGGAGGCCGCGGCTGACAGGATTGCCCGTGGGTTGGGACTCGACAAAAGCAAGACCTTCACCGAAGAGCAGTTAGTCAAGTTCGTGACGGGTAAAGGCCATCAACCCCTGCCGGGTCCCCTGGACAAAGATTGCCCGGAGCTCGTCGACAAGAGCGTCCGAATTCTCACGAACACGATCGGCAATCCGCTCGTCTACGAGGATACCGACGCCAACGGCAAGCCCGTGTTCATCGCAACCGTCCTGGCCAGCTATGGGCTGATGGTCAACGAGGCCGGGCTGCTGCAAAGCCCGGCAAACACGGCAGCTCCGACGCGCGAGGTGAACAGGTGCCTCATACCCGTTGTCGGATACCTGGACCGGTGGGCGAGGCTCAATGGTGCCGAGGCGGCCATCGACATGCTGCGTAGTTCAGCGTACGAGTCGGAATTCCCGTACGGCAATCAATCGCAGCAGGAGGCCCCACCCGCTCAGTTGGTGATCAACCAGAAGCCTTAGCGCAGCGCAATGGTCGGGATGTCCATGCCCCGGCGATGTCCCGCTCGCTGTTGAACCGTGAGCGGTGACGGCTCCTTGGTTGGACATGCTACGCGGCCCTGCGGACGAGGCCGTTGTCGGTGTCGCAGCGGCGCGCATCCAAGGCCTTCAGCAGAGTTCGCATCTGGCTGCACCCGCGCAGCTTGCGCATGCGAGTGGCTGCGTCGCTGAGCGCGCTGGCGACCCAGCGCAGCACCATCTGACCGTCACCCCAGCGCTTGACGTTGCGGCAGTAGCGCGCCACCGAGCTGTTGAGGTTCTCGATCGGATTGGTCGTGCGCAAGGTTCGGTACAGCGAGCCGGTGATGCCCAGCGCCTGCACCGTCAGCGTCTCGTCCAGGCCTTCGCGCACGCTGGCTGCAGCCCCTGGGTGCTTGGCTTGCAGCGACGAGGCCAGGCGAGCCAGTTGCTTTCGCGCCAGATCAGTATCCGAGGCCGACCAGGCGTCCTTCAAGGCTCGCTTGACGCTGGCGTGCGCGTCCTCGGGCAAGTGCTCCAAGACGTTGCGCCGCTTGTGTTCCTGGCAGCGCTGGATCAGTGCGCGCTGGCCGAAGGTCTGGACGATGGCCTTGCGCAGCGCCTTGCCACCGTCGATGACCCACAGCCGCATGCGATCGGCATCCAGGCCGCGCTCGACCAGATCCGACAGCAGCGAGGCGACCACACGCGTGGCCTCGGTGGAGCCCTCGCGCAGTCCCAGCACGTGCTTGTCGCCCTTCGTGTCGATGCCCAGGGCCAGCAGGATCACGCGGTCGCGGAAGTGGATGCCGTCGATCATTACCACCGGCAGATCAAGATCGCCGATGGGGCGCGCGAGCCATTGCGTCAGTTGCTCCTGGCTGAGTTGCACGAAACGGCGCGACACCGCACTCTTGGACGCCGCACGGGGCCGGTGCGCCGCCGGCACCGGCTCTTGGGTGCTGGCATAGCGCCGGGTCGACACGCCCGCGGCGATGGCGGCCATCGTGGCCGCGTCCAGCGGGTCGGCGCACGCGGCCCACAGGAAGCTTGGCAGCGACAGTTCACCTTCGCACGTCGCGCGGGCTCGCGGTCGGCGCACCGCAATGCGCTGGCCGCCCAGCACGACCTGACTGGCGGTGCTGCCGCCACGCACGGCGCGTCGAGCGGCGTCGGGCACGCCCTTGGGCCCGCAAAGCGCCGTCCGATCGGCTTCCATCATCGCCGCCAGCACGCGCTGGCCGGCGTCAATGCACAGGCCCAGGACGGCGTGGTGCACGTCGCACAAAACGCCCTGCACGGGCAGCGAGATCTGAACCTGCGCAGCAGGCATCACCCTCAACGCGGGCTTCGTGTGAGACTTCATCTTGATGGCTCCTTCGGTTGCTTGCGAGGCAACCCGCATGCTCGCGCATGCGGGTCGAAGGAGCCGCCACCTCAGCTCATGCGTTCAACAAACTCCGGGACATCGCCCCATGCCCCCGGCGTTGTGGAACATCAACTTCAGCTTGATCTACACGTTGAAGCCGAAGCTGGCTGCGAACATGCCCGCACGATGGGCTCCCATCCCTGCCCCTGTTGCTGATGCGCTCATGATGGCGACCGACAAGGATGGAAACCTGACGGGACAGGTGCCCTTCAGCGACTACAAGTCCTACTTCGAGGGCTCGTGGTACCCAGTCCCAGCGCGCTGAGACCGTCGCCCGCACCTGGGCAAGGCCCGGGTCACCGGCATCGCCGCGCTCGACCGCTGATCGCGTCAGTCGAAGCGGGTTTGACCGGCGCCCAGCACGACCGCGCGGGCTCGTTGGCCTATCGCGGAGCACGGGGCGGCGCGCCGAGGCCGACGAAGATGACGATGCCGTCACCGCCGGGGTTGGCCGTCTGATCGACCGCGAACAAGGGCTTCCAGTTGTTGATGGACCAGATGTTGCCGGCGCGGTCGATCACCGCCGCCGTCTGACGCATCATCGGCGAAAAGCTCGGCGGCGCGCCGGGGCCGTACAGCGGGTCGCCGTTGTGCAGCAACACCGGGCTGCCGGCCGACGCGACGGTGTAGCCGGTGTCCGGTGAGAGCGCTGCGCCTGTCTGCGTGCCGGGCGGGCGTCGTGCCGGATCGATGCCGGCCAGCTTGCTCAACCGGCCGTTCGCGAAGTTGTTTGGGAAGTCGCCTCGCGGTTGCAGCGGCCCGAAGTTGGCGACCCACAGGTTGTCGTCGCCATCGACCGTCACATCCCAGGGGCCGTCGATCCCGCCGCCGCTGAAGCCGCCGATCAACGAACCGTCGGGCCGCAGCGCGTACACCTTGCTGTCGCCGAGCGAGGCCACCCAGGCGTTGCCGCGCGAATCGACACCCAGGCCCTTGAGCCCCTTGCCCACGCGGCGCAGGAAGTGCCGGTGCAGCCGCCCCTCGACGAAACTGAAGCGCGCCACGCTGCTGGGATAGGCGCCCGCCAGCCCGCCGCTGTTGCTGACCCAGGCCGACCCATCGGGCGCGATGGCAATGCCGAAGGGCCCGCTGCCGGGGTACAGCCGGTGGCCCACCGAACGCTCGGGGTCGCCCTCGGGGAAGACATGGACGCTGTCATTGCCGAAGCTGGCGATCCAGATGTTGCCGCGCGCGTCGGACACCGTGGCCTGGGCGCGGTATGGGCCGCCCAGAAAGCCTGTCGTGCCCGACAGGATCTGGCCTGAAGGCGACAGCTTCACGATGCTGCCCTGCGGCGGTTCAGGGTTGACACCGCCCCAGCCGAAGTTGCCGAACCACACCGCGCCTTGCGGATCCACGTCGACACCGAAGCCGGTCCCGATGATGCTCGGATCGACGATCGGAGAGCGCGGGGTGCCGCGCGTGCCATCGGCCGGCTTGCCGTCGGGCCGCAGCACCATGATCGCGTGGCTCGATGTGGTGAGACCCTGCGTGACGTTGTTTGTGATCCAGGCGTAGCCGCGGCTGTCGAAGGCCAGGTTCGCGGGGCCGCCGAAGAGGACTGTGTCGTCACCCGAGTCGTTGACCTTGACGGTCAGCGTCCACGCGTCGGGCAAACGCTGCAGCGCCGGCGTGTAGGCGTCGCGCAGCAGGCTGAGTTGGTAGATCGGCTCGACATTCAGCCCTGGGTCGCGCGCCAGCGCCGCCAGCGCCTGGGCGGTGTCTTGCGGCGCCGACCCGCGCGGCGCGCGTGTCAGCTCGAGCAGGCGGCGGGCGACGCGGCGATCGTGCACGCAGGCGGCCAGCAGGTTGGCCAACGAGCGCGTCGAGCGCAGCGAGTTCGTCTGGTCGGCGTTGGGCGGGCTCAGCAACACCGGCGACGATTCGCCACTGGCCGGCGACACCAGGTTGCGGCCCATCGTGGCCGCAATGCGCAAGGCATCAGGCTCGCCAGTGATGCCCTTTTGGCTGAGGAACTGCGCCATCGAATAGCTGGCCGCCACGCTGGTCAGTTCGTTGACGGTGGCGGTCGCCGGCAACTCGGGCCCGATGACCGTCAGCAGCACGACGTCAGCGCCGAGCCTGGCCTGCAGGTAGAACACGCCTTCGGCTCGCTCCTTCGCCGCCACGATGGTGAAGCGCCCCAAGGCGTCGGAACGCGCCCGGCCCACGACTGAAGGCCGTGCATCCGAAGCGTCGAGCAAGCTCACTTCGACACCGGCAATCGGCTGAATCTGGGCGGTGCCGCCGCTTTGCAGCACACCACGCAGCACGGTGGCCGCGGCCGTGCCAGCCGGCGCGCCCAAGGTGCCTGTCAGCACCCACATCACCAGCAGAAGAGCACGGCGCATCAGCATCAGATCCCTCCAAGACAGGCAAGCCGGGCCACGCCTTCGGCGGCACCGGCAGTGGGCCACGTGCAACGCATCCTAATCACTGCCAAGGCTTGCCGGAAGCCCCGAGTCCTGTGCACAAACTCAAGTGGCTGGGCCGACTGCGTTTCGGCCTCTCAGTGTGAATACGGGTTCCAGAGGCACTCAGGTGTCGCTAGGCTGCAAGTGACGCCGGTTCCACTGCGGCGGCGCCAAAGGAGTCCGACATGTCCATTACTGTCCAAGACCCAAGCGCGGCCGATTTCTTTCGACGTCATGGTGTCATGCCAGCCATTTCGCCAATGCGGCGCATCGCGACATGGCTGGCGCTCATCGCGCTGTGCCTGTTTGCAGTCGCTGCGCAAGCCAGGGACCTGCCGCAAGACAAGCGCGAGAACAAGAAGGAAGACAGGCGCGACGACAAGCACGAGCACAAGCGCAAGACACCGAACATCCTGTTCGTCATCATGGACGACGTGGGCATCGATCAGATGCGTGTCTTCGGCTATGGGGGCGAGACGCCGCCAGCCACGCCGACCATCGACACCATCGCCAACGAGGGCATCCGCTTTCGCAACACCTGGTCGATGCCCGCTTGTTCCACCAGCCGCGCAGTGATCTTCACCGGGCGCTTCCCCCTGCGCACACGGGTCTACGGCGCGCTGGGCCCCAGCGACCTGGCGAACTCGCAGGTGTCGCCGTACGAAATGACCTTGCCCAAGCTGTTGAAGCAGAGCGGCTACACCAGTGCACTGTTCGGCAAGTTCCACATCGGGCTGCAGGGCCACAGCCCGTTGCGCGAGGCCATGCCTCGTGCGCTGGGCTGGGACTATTTCCATGGCTGGCTCGACGAAACTGGCGACCCGTCTTCGATCGACAAGACTGCCGGCAACGTGGCACTGACGACCGGCCCGCCCAACCCCTTTCCTTGCGGTTTCGTGCCGGGGACCGCGCAAGACCCGCTCAATGGCGCCGACGTCGGTGCCTGCTACGCCGGCAACGGCAGTTGCCAGGAGCTCAGGCTGGCCGCCGACGGCCAACCGCCCGGGCGGATATGCCGCGACCGCGGTGGCATCTTCGAGCCGAGCAAGGCTTGCAGGCCGCGCATGCCCGACAACGTTCTCGCTGGCTTCACCGACAGCAAGTACCTGAGCGCGCACTACGTGTCGCCGCTGGTCATCGACGACGGGCGCGGCCCGCCGATCAATGTGCCGCAGCGCGACATTCGCGCGCGCACCTACCGCGGCACCGTGCCCGTCGATGCAGCCATCGACTGGATCGGCCGCCAACCTAAGCACAAGCCGTGGATGGCAACCGTCAGCTTCGCCTCGGCGCACACGCCGGTGATGCAACCGCCGCAGGCGCTGCTGTCGTCCGACCCGGCCGCCACCAGTGCCCTGAACTGCACCGATGGCGACAAGAACTCCGAAATGGCCGACCAGCGCGAACTGACGAACCTGATGATCGAGGCGCTCGACACCGAGTTCGCACGGCTGCTGGTGTCCACCGGGCTGGCCAAGCGCGGGCACGATGGCCAGCTGAAATACAACCCGCACAACAACGACACGATGATCGTCATCGTCGGCGACAACGGCACGCTCGGCGGCACGGTGAAGCTGCCCTTCGACCCGAAGCGTGCCAAGGGCACGGCCTACCAGACGGGCGTGTGGGTGCCGCTGGTCGTTGCCGGTCCGTTGGTGAAAAAACCCGACCGCGACGTACCGTCCATGGTGAACATCGCGGATCTGTACCAACTGTTCGGTGAGGTCGCCGGCATAGAAGACGTGCAGGCCCGCGTGCCGCGCAAGATCGACGCGCAGCGCATGCTGCCCTATCTGACCCAACCCGATCAGGCCAGCATCCGGACCTGGAACTTCACGCAGGTGGCGCCGAACCTGCAGGCCGAGCTGACGCTCAATTCGCCTTGCGGCATCGGCAGCTCGTGCACGCAGATTCCGGTGACCGCCAGCGTGTGCTCGGACAACGGCGGCATCTGGTATGGCGAGACGCTGTCCAACGGCAATCCGCTCTACCCGTACTGCTGCAACGTGAACCTGAGTGCATCGACGCTCGGCATCGCACCCTACAACCTGCAACCGCTGAGTTCGGTGGCCGTGCGCAACGACGCCTACAAGCTGGTGAAGAACCGCTACAACGGCCAGCGCGACGGCTCGAAGCCGCCGTCTTGCGGTGTGAACGAGGTGGAGGAGTTCTACGAGATCAACGAGAACTATCCGGTGCCGCGAATCGATATCGAGCCGCTCGACCTGTTGGCTCGGGCTCGTCCGCTCACGGACGAGCAACGCAGCAATCTCGATGCGTTGCGCCAGCAGCTGCAGGACATTCTTCGCTCCGAACCGCCGTGCCCGGGTGACGGCAACATCGACGGCATCGTGAACGAGCAGGACTTGAAGGACTGGGAGAAATTTGCAACATTGCCGCCCAACCCTCTGCAACCCGACCCCGGCAACACCAGCAGCTGGTACGACTTCAATTTCGACGGCAAGACCAACCGGAGAGACCTGGAAATCATCCACCGGAATCTGGGCACGCAGTGCGCGCGCTAGAGGAGCTCACGCAGCAGCTTGCAGCCCTGATGCCACGGCCACCACTGCTGCTGCCAACGACTGCTTCGCGGCTGTCAATCTCGACAGTCGGATGCCCGGATTGGGTCGATGAGCGCCAGTGAAAAGGTCGAACTCCATGGCCGGTAGCCGACTCCGAATTGACGCAGCCATCAATGGCGAAGTTTTCGCCGAGATGGCGTCGACTAGTTGGCCCTTGTCCGGAGCGACTGGCCTCGATGCGAAATCCATCGGGATCCTCAACCAGGACGCAGTAGTTCCGCCTGCGCCCAGCGGTCTTTGCGAGGTGCGGTCGCCTCTCGATAGCCTACACAGGACGGAAAGCGCCCCAATGCAGCGCGTGGAACTGCGCGGCGCTCACAGCCGCGCCAGATCCGGTCCCCCCGCCGGCCCGAACCATGTCTTCGCATACGCGAGCTGCGCTGCAGCTCCGCCGTTGCGGTCGCCCTTGCGCTTGTAGACCTCGGCCAACCCGGCGAGGGCCCAGCCGTTGGTGCGCACGCTGGCGAGCGAATCGCGGAAGGCCCGTTCGGCGTCGTCGAGCTGTCCCTGGCGCAGGCGCACCCCTCCGAGCGACTGGCGCACCGGGTAGTACCAGTAGGGCGGCTCGGTGTAGGTGAGTTTGTCCTGCAGCGCGATCGCCTCCTCGTACGCGCCGGCGGCGCGTTCGAGCTCGCCCGCCGCATCCGCGATCCGCCCGACGGCGACGAGGCGTGCGGTCGCCACGATTGTCTTGGCCGGCACGCCCCACGGCTCATAGGGCGCGTAGTCGGCCTTGGCATCGAGGGCGGTGATCGCGTCGACCTCCGCTTGCGCGGACACGGTGTCCTTCTT
>JAGTRL010000374.1 GCA_018261815.1 Pseudomonadota bacterium | reverse complement strand
TGCCTCGGGCCTTGGTCATCACCGGCTTCCTGGGCGGCTTGACCACCTTCTCGGCCTTTTCGGGCGAGTCACTGCATCTGCTGCAGCGGGGTCAGTGGGTCATGGCTGTCTTGCACGCTTCGGCGCATGTCTTCGGATCCCTCGTCTGCGTCGCCACGGGCTTTGCAATAGCCCGCTGGATACTGCGTGCTTGAGTCGACCATGAACCAGGGAGTTGTGGATTCCGCCCTGTCGACCCTGGTGCTGCGCGCGGCGCTGGGGCGCTTCGCCACGGGCGTGACCATCGTCGGTTGCCGCGCCGCCGACGGCGGCCTGGTGGGGCTGACGGCCAATTCCTTCAACGCGCTCTCGCTGGAGCCCCCCTTGATCCTGTGGTCGCTGCGCAGCGCCAGTCCGAACCTCGATGCGTTCCTTGCTGCGTCGCACTTTTCGGTCAATGTGCTGGCCGAAAACCAGGTCGACCTGTCGCGGCGCTTCGCCTCGCCGGTGCCGGACAAGTTTGCCGAGGGCCTGTGGGCGCAAGGGCTGGGCGGCGCGCCGGTGCTGGCCGGCTGCGCGGCCGTTTTCGAATGCGAGCAGGTGTCCTTTCAGACGACGGGCGACCATGTGCTGTTCATCGGCCGGGTGCATCGCGTCAGCGAGGCGCCAGTCACGCCGCTGGTCTTCCAGTCCGGCCACTACCGCATGCTGGGCGAGATCCTCTGATGCGCACCGCCGTGCAGCTCGGCGCAGGGTTCGAAGGAGCTTGAGATGTCGCTGCCTTCCGCTTCGAGCGCGGCCTCACGCTACCTGCCGCCGCACATCGCTGGCGGCACCGACGGCCTGAGCACGGCACAGCGCGAACTGGTCGATCGTGCCGCCGAAGTGGGCCGCAATCGGCTGGCGCCGCATGCCGCACGCCATGACCGCGACGCCAGCTTCCCCTTCGACAGCTTCGACGAGTTGCGCCAGGCCGGCCTGCTGGGGCTGTGCGTGCCACGCGAGCACGGCGGCCTGGGCGCCGACTTTGCCACTTACGCGCTGGTCATCGCCGAACTCGGGCGGCACTGTGCGGCCACGGCACTGTCCTTCAGCATGCATGTCTCGGCCTGCATGGGCGCCGGTTTCATCGCCGACCTGCTGGACATGAGCCCGGCGCAGCGCGCCGAGCACGAGCGTCACCGGGCGCTGCACTTCGAGCGCATCGTGGGCCAGGGCAAGCTCTATGCGCAGCCCTTCTCCGAGGGCGGTGCCGCCGCCGCCGGCAAGGCGCCCTGGTCGACCGTGGCGCGCAAGGTGGACGGCGGCTACCGCATCAACGGCCGCAAGATCTTCGCCTCGCTGTCCGGCGCGGCCGATTTTTACGGCGTGCTGTGCACGCTGGACGGTCCCGGCACCACGCTGCGCGACACGCTGTACCTGGCGGTGCCGGGGGATGCGCCGGGGCTCGAGGTCTGCGGCGACTGGGACCCGCTGGGCATGCGCGGCACGGTCAGCCGCAGCCTGCTGCTGCGCGACGTGTTCGTGCCCGACACCGCGCGGCTGCTGCCCGAGGGCCTGTACCACCAGGCCACGCTGCGCTTTCCACACATGTTCACCACGCAGTCGCCCACCTACATGGGCATCGCGCAGGCGGCCTACGACTTCACGGTGCAGTACCTGCGCGCCGAGCTGCCGGGCATGTCGCCGGTGAAGCGGCGCATGTACCCCACCAAGCAAGCCGCGGTGGCCGAGATGCGCATCAAGTTGGAACAGACCCGCGCGCTGTTCCTGCAAAGCGTCAGGGAGGCCAGCATCGACCCCGATGCCGACACGCGCCAACGCCTGTATGCAGCCCATTTCACGGTGATGGAGAACGCCAACGCGATCTGCACGCTGGCGCTACGCACCTGCGGCGGGCAGGCGATGCTGAAGTCGCTGCCGCTGGAACGGCTTTACCGCGACTCGCGCTGCGGCTCGCTGATGCTGCCCTGGACGGCCGAACTGTGCCTGGATCGGCTAGGACGGGAATGCCTGTATGCCGGCACCGAAGGCGATGAGAGCCTCGAGTAGGTGGCCCCCATTTGGTGGTAGTGCAGTGCCCGATCCGGGACTAAGATGTCCAGTAGAGCATGACCATCAACCGAGGGGTAGTCACCATGAACCGTCTACAGTTGACTGGCCAAACGGCCCAATTGCTGGCACTGCGCGCCGGCATCCTCGTCAGCCTGCTGGCCTGCACTGGCTTGGCTACGGCCCAGGAGGTGGGCGGCGGCAGCAAGGGCGCGGTCACGGGCGCGGCCGGCGGAGCCACGGCCGACGGCGCCAACAGTTCGCTGGAGCGCTGCGACCAGGCGCTGGGCACGATCGGCGTGGTCGAGGACCAAAACGCCGGCTGGTATCGCACGCTGCAGAGCTACAAGCTCGGCTCCACCGTGCCGGTGCTGCGCATGATGATCCAGCAGTCGAACTGCTTCGTCGTGGTCGAGCGCGGCGCGGCCATGCAGAACATGCAGATGGAGCGCCAGTTGCAAAAGTCCGGCGAGATGCGCGAGGGCAGCAACTTCGGCGGCGGGCAGATGGTGGCGGCCGACTACACCATGAACCCGAGCATCCAGTTCAGCCAGAACACTGGCGGCATCGGCGGTGCGCTGGGCGGCCTGTCGCGCAGCCTGGGCGCGTTGGGCGCGCTGGCCGGCGGCATCAAGACCAACGAGGCCTCGACCACGCTGATCATGATCGACAACCGCTCGGGCGTGCAGTTGGCCGCAGCCGAGGGCACGGCCAAGAACACCGATTTCGCACTCTTCGGCACCGCCTATGGCTGGGCCGGCGCCGGCGCGGCAGGTGGCTACAGCAGCACGCCAGAGGGCAAGATCATCATTGCTGCGTTCGCCGACAGCTACAACCAACTGGTCAAGGTGGTGCGCAACTACCGGGCCCAGACCGTCAAGGGCGGCCTGGGCACTGGCGGCGCGCTCGGAGTGCAGGGCGGCTCGACGCCCGCGTCGCCCAGGTAGGCCAACCGGCGGCGGCGCAGGGCTGCGCGCCGGCGCCAAGACCTTCACCAGGCCCCAATCGGCCGCAGCCTGTGCCTGCTCGATCGTGCGCCGCCCGCGCCGCGCGTCGGTCTGCAGTTCCACCTCGGCAGCCTGCAGCGGCTCCGGTCCCAGCGGCTGATGCGTGCAGTGCAGGCCGAACTGCATGAAATCCGCAATCGGCAACCGGGAGGATGCATACCGCGTACTCCGGCATGCCGCGTACTCGCGTCGCCGGCACGATTGCGCACATGGTCGACCGGGCTTTCGGTCAAGGTGTCGGACTTGATCTGGGTCGGGTGGGATCGTGTTCAGGACACTGTTGGAAGCCCTCCCGCCTTGAAAAAGCAGCGGCATGCCCAAGATGCCCCTGCAATCAAAGGAGTTTTTCCATGCGTCTAGACAAACTGACCACTGCATTCCAGCAGGCGCTGGCCGAAGCCCAGAGC
>JAGTRL010000373.1 GCA_018261815.1 Pseudomonadota bacterium | reverse complement strand
TAGCGGTCGACCCAGAAGCCCGACAGCGTCTGCACGATGCAGGACACGACGAAGAAGATGGTCAGCAGGAAACCCAGCTGCGTGTAGCTGACCTGGAACGCGTCCTTCAGCCACGGGAACAGCGGCGGCAGCAGCAGCTGGCTGAAGTGGCTGATGCCATGCGCCACGCCGACCAGGCCGATGACGGTGGCGTCGCGGCGCAGCGGCGTGGGCTCCAGGGCGAGTGTGGTCATGACGTCATCGTAGGCGGCAGCGATTCGTCCGGGTTACGATAGACGGCCAACTTCTGTCGAGAACATGCCAGCCCCCCGCACCCGTGCGCTGCTGCTGCCAGTGGACCCGCAGCGCTTCGTGCCCACGCGCGAGCGGCCGGTGCGCGCCAAGTCGCGCCACCTGGAGCAGGACACCGAGATCACGCCGCACAGCCATGCCTGGGCGCAGGTGGTGGTGTGCGCGTCAGGCGTGGCGCGCATCACCGCCGGCCACAGCACCTACCTGGTGCCGGCGTGGCGCGCGGTGTGGATCCCGCCTGACATCAAGCACCTGGTCAACGTGGTCGAAGCGGCCGAGTTGCGCACGCTGTACGTGCATCAGGAAGCCGGGCGTGTCGGCCCCGGCGTGCCGCGCGAGGCCGATGCCGCCTGGCGCGGCTGCCGCGTGCTGGAGGTGTCAGCGCTGCTGCGCGAGCTGGTGCTGCAGATGGACGTGGCCATGGACGGCCGCGGCTCGATGAGCGCCGCGGCGCTGGAGCGCGAGCGCCGGCTCGGCGAGCTGGCGCTGGACGAACTGCGCCGCGCCGCCCCCGTGCGGCTGGGTGTCGACCTGCCGCAGGACAAACGCCTGCGCACGCTGTGCGAAGCCGTGTTGCAGGACCCGTCGCGCCATGCCACGCTGGAAGGCTGGGCGCGCGAGACGGCGGCCAGCCCGCGCACCGTGGCGCGGCTGTTCCGCCAGCAGCTGGACACCAGCTTCGGCCCCTGGCGCCAGCAGGTGCTGCTGGCGCATGCGCTGCGGCTGGCGGCGCAGGGCCGGCCGATGGGCCTGATCGCCGCCGAGCTGGGCTACGCCAGCCCCAGCGCCTTCTCGGCGATGGTGCGGCGCGCGGTCGGCCAGCCGCCGAGCCGCTTTTTCGCCACCGCCTGAGACAATGCCGACCCGGCCCAAAGGAGGACCGCCATGGACACCGTGCTCTACGACTTCACCCGCCAGGACGCCAGCGGCGCCTCGTGCACCGCCCATGCCTGGGCCAAGGTGCCCGAGCGCCTGAGCCCAGCGGCGCGCGACACGACGATGGCCCGCGCCGCCGCGCTGCTGAAGGCCCACGACGCCGTGCTGGTGGCGCACTACTACGTCGATGGCGACCTGCAGGACCTGGCGCTGCAGACCGGCGGCATCGTCGCCGATTCCCTGGAGATGGCGCGCTTCGGCCGCGACCATGCGGCCCAGACGCTGGTCGTCGCCGGCGTGCGCTTCATGGGCGAGAGCGCGAAGATCCTGTCGCCGCACAAGCGCGTGCTGATGCCCGACCTGGACGCCACCTGCTCGCTCGATCTGGGTTGCCCGGCGGACGAATTCGCCGCCTTCTGCGACGCACACCCCGATCGCCAGGTGGTGGTCTACGCCAACACCAGCGCGGCGGTGAAGGCGCGCGCCGACTGGATGGTCACCAGCTCCTGCGCGCTGGCCATCGTGCAGCACCTCAAGGATCAGGGCGAGAAGATCCTCTGGGCGCCCGACCGGCACCTGGGGCGCTATATCCAGGATCAGACCGGTGCCGACATGCTGCTGTGGAATGGCGAGTGCATCGTGCACGACGAGTTCAAGGCGTTGGAGCTGGAGCTGCTGCGCAAGCAGCATCCGAAGGCGATGGTGCTGGTGCACCCCGAATCACCCGAGGGCGTGGTGCGCCAAGCGCATGTGGTGGGCTCGACCTCGCAGCTCTTGCGCGCGGTGATCGACGGCGCCGCGCCCGAATACATTGTCGCCACCGACAACGGGCTGATGCACCGCATGCGCCAGCTGGCGCCGGGCAAGACGCTGATCGAAGCGCCCACCGCCGGCAACAGCGCCACGTGCAAGAGCTGCGCGCACTGTCCGTGGATGGCGATGAATGCGCTGCAGGGCGTGGTGAGCTGCCTGGAAAGCGGTAGCGGCGAGATTCACGTGCCCGAGCCGATCCGCAGCCGTGCATTGGGCTGCATCGAGCGCATGCTCGATTTCGTCAAGGCGCACCCCAAGAGCGTGGCGCAGCCACGCAGCGGTTTCGTGCCGAACATCGGGGTCGCATGAAGTTCCATACCAACGAGAGCCTGGAGCAGGCGCGCGCGCGCAACATCGAGGACGCGCTGCGCGAAGACCTGGGCACCGGCGACTGGACCGCCCAGCTGGTGCCGGCCGGGCGCCAGGTGCAAGCCCAGGTGGTGGTGCGCGAGGACGCCGTGCTGTGCGGCCGCGACTGGTTCGACGGCGTCTTTGCCGCGCTGGACCTCAATGCGCGCATCGAATGGCTGTTCGCCGAAGGTGCCGACATGCCGGCCAACAGCGTGGTCTGCCGCCTCCGGGCCGAGTCGCGCGCACTGCTGACGGCGGAACGGCCGGCGCTGAACTTCCTGCAACTGCTGAGCGGCACGGCCAGCGCGACGCGACGCCATGTGCGTGCGATCGAGGGCGCATCGCCCAACCCACGCGGCTGCGCCATCCTGGACACACGCAAGACCATGCCGGGACTGCGCCAGGCGCAGAAGTACGCGGTGCGCGTGGCCGGCGGCCAGAATCAGCGGCTGGCGCTGTGGCACGGCATCCTGATCAAGGAGAACCACATCGCTGCGGCTGGCGGCGTGCCGCAGGTGATGCAACAGGCACTGGCGCTGAACGCCGGCGTCGAGATCCAGATCGAGGTGGAAACACTCGATCAGCTGCAGCAGGCGCTGGACAGCGGCGCGACCAGCCTGCTGCTCGACAACTTCACGCTGCCTCGAGTGCGCGAAGCGGTGGCGCTGACCGCCGGAAGGGCGCTGCTGGAAGTCTCGGGCGGCGTCACGCTGGAGCGGCTGCGCGAGATTGCGGCGACTGGCGTGGACCGCATCTCGATCGGCAGCCTGACCAAGGACGTGCGCGCGATCGACTACTCGATGCGCGTGCAGGGCTGATCAGCGCCGCCGGCTCTTCGCGCGCCGCGTCAACACCGTCGGGAAGCTGACCGGCAGCGTCTGCGGGAAGTCCCGGCTGTAGTGCAGGCCGCGGCTTTCGTGGCGCATCAGCGCCGAGCGCACGATCAACTCGGCGCAGACCACCAGGTTGCGCAGTTCCAGCAGGTCGCGCGTGACGCGGAAGTGCGCGTAGTACTCGTCGATCTCGTTGTTGAGCAGCTTGATGCGGTGCAGCGCCCGTTCCAGCCGGCGCGTGGTGCGCACGATGCCGACGTAGTTCCACATCATCAGCCGCAGTTCGTCCCAGT
>JAGTRL010000372.1 GCA_018261815.1 Pseudomonadota bacterium | reverse complement strand
GCGCAGCCTCAGGACTACAGCAGCCTGAGCACGCCCAGCGTGTGGCGCACCGCGCGCTCGCAAAGCGCCGCCGCCAAGGTGGAGGCGCTGTCGAGCAACGGCATGGACGAGATCGAGATACCGGCGTTTCTGCGCAAGCAAGCCGACTGAGGACGTGGATCCGTGCCTGCGCACGGATTCGCGCTTCAGGAGGGGGTCGAGCTCTGCGAGACCGCGGCCTGCAAGGCGACTGAGGACGTGGATCCGTGCCTGCGCACGGATTCATGTTTTCTCGCGGAGGCGGTCCTGTCCTACGCCCGTCGCCGGCTTCGTCCGGCGGGCGCCGGCTTGCGCAGAGGAATACTCACTGGCTCCGTGCCCAGTGAACCCGCCCCATGCCCGTCCACGCCTCCTCTCCGGCTCCACAGGCCACCGGGCCGCTGTTCGTCGTTTTCAACCTCGGCTCGGGCGCCGGCGATGCCGAGGGCGCACGCCTGGCGATCGAGCAGGCCTGCGCCTCCGCCGGTCGCCAATTGCATCTGCTGGGTGTCGACGATCCGCGGCGCCTGGCGACGATCGCACGCGATGCGGTGCAGCGCGCCCAGGCCGTGCAAGGCGTGGTCGTCGCCGCCGGCGGCGACGGCACGCTGAACGCCGTGGCGCAGGCGGTGCTGGGCAGCGGCTGCGCCTTCGGCGTGCTACCGCAAGGCACCTTCAACTACTTCGGCCGCACCCACGGCATCCCGCAGGACACCGCGATGGCCATGCAGTTGCTGCTGCACGCGCCGGTGCAGCCGGTGCAGGTGGGGCTGGTCAACGACCGCGTGTTCCTGGTCAATGCCAGCGTCGGCCTGTATCCGCGCCTGCTGGAGGAACGCGAAGGCTGGAAGAGCCGCTTCGGCCGCAGCCGGCTGGTGGCCTTCGGTGCCGGGGCGGCCACGCTGCTGCGCGGCTACCGCAGCCTGCGCCTGCAGATCGAGGTGCAGGGCCAGACGCGGCGCGTGCGCACGCCCACGCTGTTCGTCGGCAACAATCCGTTGCAGCTGGAGCAGCTGGGTTTCCCGCAGGCACAGGACGTGGCGCAGGGCGCGCTCGCCGCCATCGCGCTGCGGCCGGTGAGCCGCTGGACCATGCTGTGGCTGATGCTGCGCGGCGCCTTCGGCCAGCTGGGCCAGGCCGACCAGTTGCTCAGCATCGCCTGCACCCGGCTGCAGGCCGGGCTGGGCTGGCCGCAGACCGCGCGCCACATCAAGGTGGCGACCGATGGCGAGGTGTTGCGGATGCGCTTGCCCTTGGTGTTCCGCGTCGCGCCCGAGCCGCTGTGGTTGATCCGGCCGCCGGCATGACGATCTTGCTGCAGCTGTCGGACCCGCATTTCGGCACCGAGCGGCCGGCGGTCGCAGAGGCGCTGCGTGCGCTGGTGCGCTCGCAGCGGCCGCAGGTGCTGCTGCTGTCCGGCGACATCACGCAGCGCGCCACCGCGGCGCAGTTTGCGGCCGCGCGTGCCTTTGTCGATTCGCTGGCGGTGCCGGTGTCCCTGGCGATTCCGGGCAACCACGACATTCCGTTGTTCGACCTGACCAGTCGGCTGCTGCGCCCCTATGCGCGTTATGCGCGCGCCTTCGGCTCCGATCTCGAACCGACGTTCGAGAACGACGACCTGCTGCTGCTGGCGCTGAACACCACGCGCCGCTGGCGCCATGTGGACGGCGAGCTCAGCGCCGCGCAGATCGAGCGGGTGGCACGGCGCTTCGAGGCCGCGCCGCCGGGTCAGTGGCGCGTGGTCGTCGTGCACCAGCCGATCGCGGTGCCCTCGGACGCCGAAGCGCACGACCTGCTGCACGGCCACCAAGCCGCGCGGCGGCGCTGGGCCGCGGCGGGTGCCGACCTGGTGGTCGGCGGCCACATCCACCTGCCCTATGTGCTGGCGCTGCCCGAAGGGTTGGCGTCGCGCCCACTGTGGGCCGTGCAGGCGGGCACCGCGCTGAGCCATCGCGTGCGTGCCGGTGTCGGCAACTCGGTCAATCTGATCCACCTGCAGGGCGCGGCCGGCGGCGGCGCGCGCCAGGGTCGCGTCGAACGCTGGGACCACCAGCCGGCGACGCAGCGCTTTGAATGTGTGGTCGTGCATCCCCTGGAGCCAGGCGGTGGAACTTGAGGCGCTGCTGGCAGCGGCCGACTGGGCGGGCCGGCACGCGCTGCCGCTGTTCATGATCCTGCTGGGCGTGCTGCTGCTCACGGTCGGGGTCGTGGGCTGGCTGTGGCAGGCGCATGTGTGGCCGCGTGCCCGGGCCGGGCTGCCGCAGCCGGCGCTGCTGCTGCTGGGCGTGGGCACGGGCTTCGCCGTGCTGGTGGCGGCGGCCAAACTCTTTGCCGACATCGCCGAGCGGCTGGGCGATGGCGCGCGCATGTCGCTGCTGGACGAGGCGCTCAGCCTGTCGATCCGCCAGCACGTGGACCTCGGCACGCTGCAGGTCTTTACGCTGGTCACGCGCCTGGGCGATGCGGGGCTGCTGATCGTGCTGGCGCTGGGGGTGGCGGCGCTGCTGTGGCGGCGCGGCCGCGGCGCGCTGGCGCTGGCCTGGCTGCTGGCGCTGGGAGGCAATGCGTTGCTGATTCCGCTGCTCAAGCGCATCTTCGAGCGTGTTCGCCCAGTGCACGACCACGGCTTGGTCAGCGAGATGGGCTGGAGCTTCCCAAGCGGCCATACCGCGGGTGCCACCGTGGCCTACGGCATGCTGGCCTACGTGGCGCTGCGCGTGCTGCCCGACCGCTGGCACGTTCCTGCCGTGCTGGCGGCTACCGCGCTGGCCTTCACCGTCGGCAGCAGCCGCGTGTTCCTGCAGGTGCACTTTGCCAGCGACGTGCTTGCCGGTTTCGCCTGGGGCGCGGCCTGGCTGGCGGTGTGCGTGCTCAGCGTGGAGCTGAGCCGGCGCTACCGCCTGCGCGCGCCTCCGTCGGCCTAGCGCAGGGCCAGAGCCGCCGCCTCGGCGGCGCTGTCGGCGCTCGGCTTCAAGCCCTTGGCCTGCGCCTGCGTGACCTCGTCGCGCGCCGGGGCCACCTGCGCGCGGAAGGTGTCGTCGGCATGCAGCCGGGCGACAGCGGCCGCGCCGATCACGCGTCCGGCGTCGACGTCGCTCTGCCAATGCACGCCGCAGACCACACGACTCTGGCTGAAGGCATGGCCGCGCTGCAACAGCGCATCCATGCGCCGCGGCCCGGCGTCCACCAGCACCAGCGCTCAGGCCCAGCCCAGCGAGGCGTGGCCCGAGGGGTACGAGCCGTCCTTGGCCAGTGCCGCGTCCTTGGCAGCTGTGCAGGTGCTGGTCTTCTCCGCGACGAAGGGCAGCGCGCGCTGGTACTTGTCCTTGGCCGCATAGGTGGCCAGGCCGGCATCGAGCAGCGTGCGCCGCAGCAGCATGTTCAGGTTGGACGTGCCTTCCTGCGAGAGCGGGATCTGCAGCGCGCATTCGAAGGTGCCGGCTGCGGCCGGAAA
>JAGTRL010000371.1 GCA_018261815.1 Pseudomonadota bacterium | reverse complement strand
AGCCCAAATTCACTCCGCCGGCCACCCCCTCGCCGGCTTTGCCGGCACCCGCAGCGCGCTTCGGCAGCAGGAACACGGCCTTCGCACGCCGCTGCGCTCAGCGGCCTTTGTGGACCACGGAATCTGGCCGACAGCGGGGTGGCCAACGGAGCGAATAAGAATCTGGCTGAACGGAGTTGGCCACCGCCGCTGGCGGACAGCGTGTGCCTCAACAGCGCGCATTGAACGACGGCCATGCGTCGACAGCAGCCGATAGAAGCCAGCTGACCGGGCGTACGCCGGAACGGGGTCATTGGTCCGTCACAGCGGCACGGCGGTGGTGTTCTTCACCCGGTCGAGCACGAAACTGGTCTTGCAGTCCTGCACGCTCGGGTGCTTGAGCAGCGTGTCCATGACGAAGCGCGAGTAGTGCGCCATGTCCTGCACCACCACGCGCAGCAGGTAGTCCATCTCGCCGGTTAGCGCCGCGCATTCGACCACCTCCGGCCAGGTCTGCACCGCGGCACGGAACAGGTCCATCGGGTTGCGCTTCTGCACCTCGGAGTGTTTTTCCAGACGCACGTTCAGGTAGGCCGTCAGCCCCAGGCCGACGCGCTCGGGTGCCACCAGCGCCACGTAAGCGGCGATGACGCCGCTTTCCTCCAGCCGCTTGACACGCCGCAGCACCGCCGAGGGCGAGAGGCTCACCACTGAGGCCAGCACGTCGTAGGTCATCCGGCCATCGCCCTGCAGCGCACGAAGAATGCGCCGATCGATGGCATCGAGCTGGCTCAAGGCTTCCATTCCCAGAATTTTGCAGTTTTTCTGTGCTGTCGGCCGGCCGCGCGGCGCAACTTGCAATAAAGCTGCGCCTTTGCCACCCTACAGTGCCGCCCAGCGCCGACGCCTTGATCGAGATCAAGGTCGCGGACACCCACCCAACCGGAGCGAGACATGCAATTCACCCCCTGGGACAACCCGATGGGCACCGACGGTTTCGAGTTCGTCGAATACGCCGCCCCTGATCCGCAGGCGTTGGGACGCCTCTTCGAAACGATGGGCTTTGGCGCCATCGCCTGCCACCGGCACAAGAAGGTCACGCTGTACCGGCAGGGCGAAGTCAACTTCATCATCAACGCTGAGCCGAACTCCTTCGCGCAGCGCTTCGCGCGGCTGCATGGCCCGAGCGTGTGCGCGATGGCCTTTCGCGTGAAGGACGCTCGCGCCGCCTACGAGCGTGCGCTGGAACTGGGCGCCTGGGGCTTCGACCACCACACCGGCCCGATGGAACTGAACATCCCGGCCATCAAGGGCATCGGCGATTCGCTGATCTACTTCGTCGACCGCTGGCACGGCAAGGAAGGCGCCGCGCCGGGGGCCATCGGCAACATCAGCATCTACGACGTCGACTTCGTGCCGATCGAAGGCGCGGTGGCGGCGCCGGCCGGCCACGGCCTGACCAACATCGACCACCTGACGCACAACGTGCACCGCGGCCGCATGAAGGAATGGGCCGACTTCTACGAGCGGCTGTTCAACTTCAAGGAAGTGCGCTACTTCGACATCGAAGGCAAGCTCACTGGCCTCAAGAGCAAGGCCATGACCAGCCCCTGCGGCAAGATCCGCATCCCCATCAACGAGAGCAGCGACGACAAGAGCCAGATCGCCGAGTACCTGGACCTGTACCACGGCGAAGGCATCCAGCACATCGCCCTGGGCACCCACGACATCTACGCTACCGTGACCGGCATGAAGGCCGGTGGCGTGGCCTTCCAGGACACCATCGAGACCTACTACGACCTGGTCGATAAGCGGCTGCCCAATCACGGCGAGCAGCTGGCCGAGCTGAAGCGGCTGCGCATCCTGATCGACGGTGCCACCCACCAGGGCGCGCCGAACGAGTTGCTGCTGCAGATCTTCACGCAGACGGTGATCGGCCCGATCTTCTTCGAGATCATCCAGCGCAAGGGCGACGAAGGCTTCGGTGAAGGCAACTTCCGCGCGTTGTTCGAAAGCATCGAACTCGATCAGGTACGCCGCGGCGTGCTGCAGGACCCGGCGCCGGCCCAATGAACGCCCCGGCCAAGGCGCTGAACCAGGGCGTGGCGCCGGTCACCTACGGCGTGGGCGACCGGCCGCCGCGCGGCGACTATGCGTCGGCCGCCAGCGACTACACCTGCGCGCAGCGCTGGGACCAGTACACGCCCGAGCAGCATGCGCTGTACGCCCGGCTGCACCAGCGCCAGACCGCGCAGCTGCCGGGGCTGGCCTGCGACGAGTTCATCCAGGCCGTGCAGCAGCTGGGCCCGGCCGATCGGGTGCCGCGCTTCGACGACGTCAACGAGCGGCTGGTCCCCGCCACGCGCTGGCAGATCGTCGCCGTGCCCGGGCTGATCCCCGAGGAAGCCTTCTTCGCGCTGCTGGCCAGGCGCAAGTTCCCGGTCACCGAATGGCTGCGCAAGCCGGAGGAGTTCGACTACGTGGTCGAGCCCGACGTCTTCCACGACCTGTACGGCCATGTGCCGCTGCTCTTCAACCCGACTTTCGCCGACTACATGCAGGCCTACGGCGAAGGCGGCCTCAAGGCCAGCCGGCTCGATGCCTGCGAGCTGCTGGCGCGGCTGTACTGGTACACGGTGGAGTTCGGCCTGATCGACACGCCCCAGGGCCTGCGCGCCTACGGTGCCGGCATCCTGTCCTCGGCCGGCGAGCTGCGCCACAGCGTGCGCAGCCCACAGCCGCGGCGCGTGGCCTTCGACCTTCAGCGGCTGATGCGCACGCGCTACAAGATCGACGCTTTCCAGAGCACCTACTTCGTCATCGACGCCTTCCAGCAACTCTTCGACGCCACCGCGCCGGATTTCACGCCGGTCTACGCCGAGGTGCGCGGCAAGCCGCAGATCGAGGCCGGCGCGGTGCTGCCCGGCGAACGTGAGTTCGCGGCCGGCTGAGCCGTATCGCTCTCGGCCAGCCGCTGCAGCACGGTGGCCAGCACGGCCGGGTGCTGCAGCATGTGCACATGCGCATGGCTGCGCAGGTGGCGGTTGTCGGCGCCCGGTAGCGTGGCCGTCGAGCTGGGGAACACGATGTTGTCGCAGTGGCCGTAGAAGCAGGTGAAGCGGTGGTAGCGCAATGCCGGTTCGGCGGCCGCCAGCAGGTCCAGCCAGAGGCTGCCCCAGCGCATCTGCTGCGTATTGGGGGCAAACCCGAAGCGGGCCAGCCAGGTGCCGTGGTGCGGCGTGCCGACGGTGACCACGCTGTGCACCCTGGCATCGCCGTCGAACTCGCGCATCCAGGCCCGCACTGCCAGCCCGCCCATGCTGTGCGCCACGATCAGCGGCGACCGGCCGGTGGCTGCGCTCATGCGCCGCACCGCGTCCTCGATGTGCGGCGGATAGAGGTCGATCGAACCGAACACCGGCTCCAGGTTGAGTGCAATGCAGGGCACGCCGACTTCGCGCAGTCGCTGCCACCAGGGGTTCCAGATGCCGCGGTTGCAGACGAAGCC
>JAGTRL010000370.1 GCA_018261815.1 Pseudomonadota bacterium | reverse complement strand
GCCAGCGCTGCCAGCGCCGCCAGCGCCCAGCCGATCATGACGACACCGCCGACCGCCCCGAACACCATCGTCGCCTGGCTCCATAGCGGCAGCGGCAGCTCCAACGCCACGGGCTGCACCAGCGCGATGCCGACCAAGGCATAGCCGGCGCGGCAGATTCGCAGCGACTAGGCACCGGCCGCGTCATGCGCCAGCGACGGTCGAAGCATGGCCGCGCCCACCAGGGCGCCAGCGCCGCAGATGGCGAAAGAGCTCAGGACGTCGAGCTGCAGCACGGGCGGAAGGAAGGCATTCCGTCGGGCATCGGCCTTGCCGCGTCGAAGTTGAGCCCCATGCGCGGTGCAACAGTGAAGGCGTGCGTTGCGGCACGTCAATCGACATCGGGCGCCCGACTCGACCCCTATCCACGTCTGCACCGCCGTCCTGCGGAGTTGCGCTGAACCTGTTCGCTGGCCAGCGCCGGGTGGGGGCTATGGCAGCAACTTCGGTCCAACACTTGGCGCCCGTGTGCGCCGCAGCGCACGTTTTGCCGCCACAGCCATCACGCTACGAGATCGCGCTGCACCGCGACTGCAGCCGCACTTGGTTCCAGAGTTTCAACAGCCAGCGGGACGTCCATCAGCCGCGATCCAGCCTTGGCCGGCATGGCGCCCTTGTTCCAGAACTTCAACAGCAAGCTGTGCGTCACCGAAGGGGCGGCAGCTGCCGGGTCGATCTTGGCGAGGAACAGGTCGTCGAACTTGTCCGGACTCGACAGGCCGAACGCGCTTATGGAGCGGAAGGCCATTGTCCAGTCCGAGAACTCTCGCGCGGCGATCGGCTCGCGCACCAGCTCGATGATGCCGTGGTGCAGCCGGTCGGCCACGATGTGCTCGTAGACGCGGGCCACGCCGGCGCGGGGTCCTTCGAGGTATTGCATGAAGTTGCCATGCGAGTACAGCAGCACGCCCGTGACCTGCTCCTTCGCATTTCGTTCCCGGGCGCGATCGAGAAGGTGGCCTATCTCGGCTTCCGACAGATGGTGCGCTGCCGTCGAGACGTACACAAGCGCTTGCAGGTCGTTCATGAGTTTGTCCTACCTTCCAGTGGGTGCAGCGATCTGACCCACCCACCCACAACCACCCGCCATATGGGCAACGGATCCACAGTTGAATGCTGCGCGTTTGGGGACGGTGTGTATTGACTGAAGTCATCATTGGGGCATGCTGGCGCGCGCCGCTGGTTGCGGCCGTCCAACCCCATGGCAATCTCGGTGCCGTTGCTGCTGCTGCAGCGAGATGCCGAGTAGCCGTCGCGACCGACAGGTTCATGGCAACGAGATCCGATCAGCGAGCACCTGCTCCCAAACCCTCGCCGCCTCCAGTCGACGCGAGCTCCCGCCTCAAAGCCGACGCACAAGACTCGCGTGACCGGAGTGCGCCGACGAGTTGCCGGATTGCTGCTGTCGCGTGTTGAGGCGAGGCTGGCTTGAGCGCGCGCCGCCCGGCAGTAGCCATTACCGGGTAATTTCTATGGCGCACGCGATGCACTCGGCCAATGATGAACCCTGGGAAGTCAATCTGCGCGACTGCCCTATGGATCTAAAGGGAGACACCAGCGATGACCGACCTTGCCACCCACCCGACACAGGTAGCCAGCGCATGGCTGGCGGACTTCAACTCGGCCCTCGAGAGACAGGATGTCGACGCTGCCGTGAGCCTGTTCGATGCCGACAGCTACTGGCGCGATCTTGTGGCCTTCACCTGGAACATCTGCACGCAGGAAGGGCCCGACGCCATTCGTGCAATGCTGCAGGCCCGGCTGGCCGACACCCGGCCCGGCGGTTTCGCGGTGGAAGGTCAGGCCACCGAAGCGGACGGCGTGATTGACGCCTGGTTCACCTTCGAAACCGCCGTGGCGCGTGGCCGCGGCCATCTGCGCCTGAAGAACGACAAGGCCTGGACCTTGCTCACCACGATGACCGAGCTGAAGGGCTTCGAGGAACACAAAGGCGAGCACCGCGTCAAGGGTGCCGAGCACGGCGCGCACCCCGGCCGCAAGACCTGGCTCGAGCAGCGGCAGGAGGAAATCGCCACGCTGGGGCACTCCGTGCAGCCCTATGTGGTCATCGTCGGTGGCGGCCAGGGTGGCATTGCACTGGGTGCGCGGCTGCGCCGCCTGGGCGTGTCGGCCATCATCGTCGAGAAGAACGAGAAGCCCGGCGATTCCTGGCGCAAGCGCTACAAGAGCCTGTGCCTGCACGATCCGGTGTGGTATGACCACCTGCCCTACCTGCCCTTCCCAGACGACTGGCCGGTGTTCGCGCCGAAAGACAAGATAGGCGACTGGCTGGAGATGTACACCAAGGTGATGGAGCTGAACTACTGGGGCTCCACCACGGCGAAGAAGGCCCGCTACGACGAAACGGCGAAGCAGTGGGAGGTGCTGGTAGAGCGCGACGGCAAGCAGATCACGCTGCGCCCGAAGGAGCTGGTGTTCGCGCTCGGCGTATCGGGTTACCCGAACGTGCCGCAGATTCCCGGCGCCGAGACCTTCCTGGGTGAAGAGCACCACTCCAGCCGACATCCCGGGCCCGAGGCCTACAAGGGCAAGAAGTGCGTGGTGCTGGGTTCCAACAATTCGGCCCACGACATCTGCGCGGCGTTGTGGGAGCACGGCGCCGACGTCACCATGATCCAGCGCAGCTCGACGCACATCGCACCGTCGGACTCGCTGATGGAGCTGGCGCTCGGCGGGCTGTATTCGGAGCAGGCAGTCAAGGCCGGCGTCACCACCAACATGGCCGACCTGATCTTCGCGTCGATCCCGTACAAGATCATGGCGCCGATGCAGGTGCCGGTTTACGACGAGATGAAGAAGCGTGACGCCGACCTCTACGCGCGGCTGGAGAAGGCGGGCTTCATGCTCGACTTCGGCGTCGATGGCTCGGGCCTGTTCATGAAGTACCTGCGCCGCGGCTCGGGTTACTACATCGACGTCGGCGCGTCGGAATTGGTGGCCAACGGCAGCATCAAGTTGAAGAGCGGCGTCTCCATCGAGCGCATCAACTCGCACTCGGTGACCTTGTCCGACGGCAGCGAATTGCCGGCCGACTTGATTGTCTATGCCACCGGCTACGGCTCGATGAACGGCTGGCTCGCCGACCTGATCTCGCCCGAGGTCGCCGATCGTGTTGGCAAAGTCTGGGGGCTGGGTTCCGACACGCCCAAGGACCCGGGACCCTGGGAAGGCGAACTGCGCAACATGTGGAAGCCGACGCAGGTGCCGCACCTGTGGTTCCATGGTGGCAACCTGCACCAGTCGCGGCACTACTCGGAGTTCCTGGCGCTGCAACTGAAAGCCCGACAGGAAGGCATTCCGACACCTGTGTATCGACTGGCTCCTTCGTACCACAAGCGCTGATCTGTAGCGGCCGGCAGCTTCAAGGCGACGCAATCAGATCAGCGAGCACCTGCTCCCGACCCCAACCAGTCGTTCGCTTGATGGCCATGACCG
>JAGTRL010000369.1 GCA_018261815.1 Pseudomonadota bacterium | reverse complement strand
CCAGCGGCCAGGCCAGCGTGCGCAAGCCCTGCTTCAGCAAGGTCGCCACCGGCAGGCGCTGGCGCCAGCCGTGGACCAGGTCCTGCAGCGTCACCGCCGCGGCCAACACCAGCAGGAACCACACCGTGCCCGGCACCTTGCCGGCCTGGAGCAGCGCCAGCGTCAGCGCGCCGAAGGCGACGAACTCGCCCTGCGGGATGAAGATCACCCGGGTCACGGCGAAGACCAGCACTGTGGCCAGCGCCAGCAGCGCGTAGATCGCGCCGTTGGTCAGGCCGTCCAGCGCCAGGATGCTGGCGATTGTCGCGTCCATCAAGGGAGAGTCGGTTGGGGCTATTTCTGTCTACGGCCGGGCCCGACTGCCGTCGGGCCCTTAACTTGGCTACGCCAAGTTAGCCTGCGACGAAAGTAATTCGCGGATGCGAATTACTTTTCCACCACAAACTTGCCGTCGACGACCTTCAGCATCACGCCGGTCTCGTTGGTGTAGCCCCAGTGGTCGGTGGGCGTCCACAGCATCACGCCGTGCGAGAAGATGGTGCGGCCCATGGTCTCCACCGCGTCACGCAACGCGGCACGGAACTCCGGCGTGCCCGGCTTGGCCTTGGCCAGCGCCACCGGCAGGATCTTCTCGAGCATGATCTTCGCGTCGTAGGCATGGCCGGCAAACTGGTTGCGCGAGCCCGGGCCATAGGCCTTCTCGTAATTGGTGACGAAGTCGACCGCGACCTTCTTCGATGGGTGGTTGTCGGGCAGCTGTTCGGCCACCACCGCCGGGCCGGAGACGACGAAGGCGCCTTCCACATCCTTGCCGCCGATGCGCACCAGGTCCGGCGTGGCCGCGGCATGCGTCTGGTAGACCTTGCCCTTGAAGCCACGCTCGATGATCGCCTTGTGCGGCATGGCCGCGCCGGAGCCCGAGGCCACCACCAGCATCGCGTCGGGGTTGGCCGACACGAGCTTCAGCGCCTGCGGCGTGACGCTCGTGTCGCTGCGCGCGAAGCGCTCGACCGCGACCACCTTGATGCCGGCCTTCTCGCCCTGCGCGGTGAATTCCTTCAGCCACAGTTCACCGTAGGCGTCGGTATAGCCCAGGAAGCCGACGGTCTTGACGCCGGCCTTCTTCATGTGCTCGATGATCGGGAAGGCCATCACGGTGAAGCCCTGCGGCAGGCGGAAGACCCAGCGCTCCTGCTCGGGCGGCACGCCCACCGGCGCGATCGAGATCTGCGTGGTCTTGGCTTCGCTGGCCACCGGCGCGATCGCGGCCGACACGGTGGTGATCGAGCCGCCGAAGATCATGTCGACCTTGTCGTCGGTGACGAAGCGGCGCGCGTTGTTCACGCCCTTGCCGGGGTCGGAGGCATCGTCGAGGATGATCAGGTTGACCTTCTCGCCGGCGATGGTCTGCGGCCACAGCTTGAACTGGTTGCCCACCGGGATGCCCAGGCCCGAGGCCGGGCCGGTGAGCGACAGCGTCACGCCGATGTTCACCTCGGCAAAGGCCGCGGTGGCCAGCAGCGCCGCAGCGGCGGCGATCGTCTTGCGCAAAAGCTTCATGGGGAGTGTCTCCTTAAGGGGGTTGGGGTGACTGGTTTCAGCGCCGGGCACGGCTTCATGATGACTTGCCCACCTTGCCGGCGCGCTTCTCGAGAAAATCGCGAACGCGCTTTTTGGCCGCCTCGTCGCCCTGGGCGATGGCGGACATCAGCGATTCGACGAACAGGCCCTCGGCCGGCGCCATCTCGGCAATGCGCGGCAACGCCTGCGTGATGGCGTAGTTGGACAGCGGCGCGTTGGTCGCGATCTTGCGCGCCAGCTCCAGCGCCTTCTTCAGGCCCTCACCCTCGCCGACCAGATAGTTGCTCAGGCCCGCGGCCTGGCCTTCGGCAGCATCGAAGACGCGGCCCGTGAGCATCATGTCAGTCATGCGCGACACGCCCATCAGGCGCGGGATGCGTGCCGAGCCGCTGCCGCCGACGAAGATGCCGCGCTGCCCTTCGGGCAGGCCGTAGAAGCTGCTGGCCTCGGCCACGCGCAGGTGCGCGGTGGCGGCGAGTTCCAGCCCGCCGCCGACGACGGCGCCGTGCAGCACCGCGATCACCGGCACCGGGCCGAACTGGATCAAATCGAAAGCTGCATGCCACTTGCGAGAATGCACGATGCCTTCGGCCACGCTCTGCTCGGTGACTTCCGACAGGTCCAGCCCGGCGCTGAAATGCGCGCCTTCGCCGCTGAGCACCGCGACGCGGGCTTCCTTGGGCAGGTTGACGAAGGCGGTCTGCAGCTCACGCACCAGCGTTTCGTTCAACGCATTGCGCTTGTCGGGGCGGTTCAGCCGCAGGTGCACGACGGGGCCGTCGGTCTCGATGCGCAGCATCGACATCTGGCCCAGCAGGCCCTCGGCGGGGCGGAGTTCGCTGGTCATTTCGGTTCCAGGGTTCAGCAGGCAAGGATCACGTCCGGCCCGCCGGCATACAGCGCCTGCACGAGCGCGTCGCGGCGCTTCAGCACCGCGCGCTGGTTGATATAGCCCTTGTCGGTGATCTCACCGGCATCGGCGCTGGGGGGCTCGGCCAGCAGCAGCGCTCGGGCCGGCGCCTGCGACGAGCCGCCGCCCTCGGCCTTGAGTCCCTTCAGCGCTGCAGCCACGTGGGCCTGCAGCTCGCCCGGCGGCAGTGCCGCGGCCTGAGGCGTGGGGAAGACCAGCACGCCGACCTCGTCGCGGTCGTGGCCGGTGACGACCACGTCCTGCACATGTGGCGCCAGGGCAGAGACCACGCGCACGCGCAGCGTGCCCACCGACACCCAGGTGCCGGTGCCGAG
This sequence comes from Pseudomonadota bacterium, assembly GCA_018261815.1. Lineage (GTDB taxonomy): Bacteria > Pseudomonadota > Gammaproteobacteria > Burkholderiales > Burkholderiaceae_C > Rubrivivax. The sequence continues at coordinate 680 of JAGTRL010000369.1, read as the reverse complement.
CTTGAAGTCCTCGGCGACGCGGCCGTTGAAGACCACGCCGGCCTCGGGCCGGGCCTCGTCGGCCAGGAGACCGGCATCGCCGATGCAGTAGTAGCCCTCGGCATCGTAGGCCTGCGCGGTGAGCTGCGGCGCGTCACGGTAGCCGGGGAAGACGCTGACGCCGCGCACGCGCATCTCCAGCTTGTCGCCCACGTTCGACGGGTCCACCACGAACTTCAGCTCCAGCCCGGGCATCGGCAGGCCGATGATGCCGGCGCGATCCAGCTTCCAGTGCGCGCTGGTGATGCCCGGCGAGGTCTCGGTCGAGCCCCAGCTGGTGGTGAGCCAGATCTCCTCGCCGCGCACCTTCTTCGCCAGCGCCTGCATGCGCTCCCAGGTGGCCTGCGGCAGCGCCGCGCCGGCATAGAACACCACGCGCAGCCGCTCGAACACGCGCCGCGCCAGGTCCAGGTCGGCTTCCAGCAAGGGCAGCGCCATGTCGAAGCCGCGCGGCACGTTGAACCAGATCGTCGGCTGCACCTCGGCCAGGTTGGCGACGCTGCGCTCGACCAGCCCCGGCGCCGGCCGGCCCTCGTCGATGACCAGCGTGCCGCCGTTGCGCAGCACCATGTGCAGGTTGTGGTTGCCGCCGAAGGTGTGGCTCCACGGCAGCCAGTCCACCAGCACCGGCTTCTCGTGCT
>JAGTRL010000368.1 GCA_018261815.1 Pseudomonadota bacterium | reverse complement strand
GCGCAAGGACTACGCGTCGATCATCGACGTCAGCGGCGACAGCATGATCCTGAACACGCTGATCGGCCGCCTGGCCCCGGGTGGCGAGGTGGTGCTGGCGGGCTTCTACAAGCAGGACCTGGGCTTCGCCTTCGCGCCGGCGTTCATGCGCGAGGCGCAGATCCGCATTGCCGCGCAGTGGAAGAAGCCCGACCTGCAGGCCGTGGCCGAGTTGGTGGCTGCCGGCTCGCTTTCATTGGATGGGCTGATCACGCATACCTACGCTGTTGACCGCGCCCGCGAGGCCTACGACACCGCCTTCGGCGATCCGCAGTGTCTGAAGATGATGATTGACTGGCGCGATTGAGGCTGAGCTGGACAATGTCCTGATGGGCCTTCATGCGTCGCGAGGCAAGCGAGGAGTTGACGGTGAAGCTGAATGCCGTGTCGCCCTACCCCACCTGTTTGCCCAGCCCATGCTCTGGACCGTTTCCGCGGCCGCGCCCTCAGTGGTTCTTGGACATCTGCGCGAGCGTTTTGGCAGCTTGCTGCCTGTGATCCTGCTGCATGCCTACTACAACGCCGGCTTTGCCTTGAGCGCATGGTTGGCGCAGCACTGAATGTCGCTGCCGCTGGATCGCTGGACATTTGGGCCGATGCATTGCGTGCAGTCAACACGCTCGCGCGCAGCGCTCGGAGAATCCTGCGTTCTGTAGCAGAAGGTTTGATGGGGCATGGCATTGAGCAGAACCAATTGGAAGTTGATTGCGGTCGCGGCGCTGGCGTCGGTACTTGGAGCCTGCGGCGGTGATGATGACTCATCGTCGGAGCCGGCCACCCAGACGGCGATCGGCACGATCACCGGCTTCGGCAGCGTGATCGTCAATGGCGTGCGTTTCGACGACTCCAATGCGTCGGTGAGCATGGACGATGCGGCGCGATCACGCGACCAGTTGCGCGTGGGCATGGTGGTACGTGTTCGCGGCCGCATCAATGGCGATGGGACGGGGGTGGCCGACAGCATCCAGTACAACGACTGTGTGCAGGGTCAGATCACGGCCATGAACCAGGAGCGCAACACGCTTACCGTGTTGGGTCAGGACGTGCAGCTCGACGAGGAGACCGTGTTCGACGGTGTCGCGCTGCGCGGCATGACCGGGTTTTCCTTCGGCGATCAGGTGGAAGTCAGTTGCCTGCCCGACGCGGCCAACAAGCAGATGCGTGCAACACGCCTTGAACTGAAAGAGCGCTTCCAGAACGGGATCAGCGAGCTTGAGGTCAAGGGTGTGGTGTCCAACCTCGACAACATTGCGGCCACGTTCACGATCAATGGGTTGAGCGTGAACTTTGCGGGCGTGGCAGTCGGAAACCGCCCCGCCGGCCTGAAGAACGGCATGACGGTCGAAGCAGGCGGCAAGAATTTTGCCAATGGGGTGCTAGCTGCCGACCAGTTGCGCGACCGTGATCGCGACCGCATCAGCTATCCCGACGGCGACGGTCTCGAGGTCGAAGGCTATGTCTCCGAGTTCGTGTCGATTTTGTCGAACTTCAAGGTGTCCGGCCAGACTGTCAATGCGGCCTACGCAGCGATCCGCAACGGCACCGCCGCCGACCTTCGGGACGGTGTGAAGGTCGAGGTGGAGGGTACGGTGACCAACGACGAACTGATCGCCGATGTCGTCGTCATCAGACAGCAGGCCAATGCCCGTGTCGAAGCCGGACTGCAGATCGCGGATCAGTTGCTCGGTACGGTGACGCTGCTCGGACGGAGCATCAAGGTGACTGCCGATACCGAGTTGAGGGACGGCGTCGCGCAGCCCGACCAACCCACAGTCATAACGTTGAGCGACTTGAATCCGGCCGACAGGCTGGAGGTCAAAGCCTTCAAGGACGCAGCCGGCGCGCTGGTGGCGACGCGCGTTGAGCGCACGGCCGCGGATCCGCTGGTCGTGGTGAAGGGCACGGCCGACTCAAAGGTGCCGACGGTCGGGTTGACATTGCTGGGCATTGATGTGGCAACGGGGGGAAATACCAGGTACCGCGACGCGAGTGGCAATCTCGTGACGGCCAGTGCCTTCTACGACGCGGTATCGGTGCCCCCCGCGGTGCCCACGATCGTGCACACCCGTGGTGTGGTGGCCGACCTGGCTTCGAACGTGGTCGACGCGACGCGAACGCTGAGCGCGACGGGAGAGCTCGAGATTGGCGGTCAGTAATTTGCACGCCGAGTTCAAAGCAGTTGGTGGTGACCATGCAGTACCAAGTGCTGCTTGAGATGCCGCCAGTAAGGTGCTGCTTGCGCTGGCAACCGGGATGTGGCCGGTCACGGCTGTCGGCAGTTGGTCGCCGCCGCAACTTCAAGACAAAGTCAGCAACGGCCACAAGGCGCCGTCAGCTGCCACCGGAGCCCAGTCCCTCACCGCAGCTCGCCCTCAGACCCAGGGCTGCGGCAGGGCCTCGGCCTCGATCACACGCTGCACCGCCGGCCGCTCCAGCATGCGCTGTAGGAAGGGTGCGATGTGGGCATGGTCGCGGGCCGGCTGGTGGTCGAAACCGCGGGTCCAGCGGCACAGCATGAAGGCATAGGGGTCGACTGCACTGTAGTGCGCGCCGAGCAGCCAGGGTCCGCCGTGCGAAGCCAGCTGCGCATCCAGCAGCGCCAGCATGGCCACCACCCTGGCCTGTGCATGGGTCTTGACCTGCTGCGCCGCGGCGCTGTCGCCTTCGTCCACCAGGCGTTCGGGATAGAAATAGTGCATCAGCATGGCCTGCAGCGTGTTGCTCAGCCAGGCCATCCACTTGTAGAAGTGGGCGCGCTCGCGCGTGCCCAGCGGCGGCGCCAGTGCCGCGCCGGGGTGGGTGTCGGCCAGGTGCATGCAGATGGCGGCCGCCTCGTACAGCACCAGCTCGCCATCCACCACCACCGGGATCTGGCCATTCGGGTTGAGCTTGAGGTACTCGGGCTGCTTGTGCTCGCCTTGCATGCGCTGCACCAGCTTCAGTTCGAAAGGCGCGCCGATCTCGTGCAGCAGCACGTGCGGCGCGAAGCTGGCGTTGCCGGGGTGGTAGTGGAGTTGCATCATCACGAACTTTCAGGACGCATGGGCATGCGCCAATCGAAGTGCAGGCCGTTGCAGTATTCCACGCGATGCAAATCGACACGGCGCTGCAGTCTCTTCGGCCGGCGCGCCAGCGTGCCTGTATGTTCTCGCATGAGCGTGCGCCCGCGCAAGAGTCTCATCGCCTCGACAGATCAGCGGACCTGCGGGGCATCGTTGCGGGAGCGTGCCGTAGCCGCGCGGGCCGCCCTCAGGCCGCCACGGTCTGCCGCACTGCGCGCTCCCAGCCGGCCATCAGCGCCTGCGCACGCTCGCGCGGCATCGTCGGCTGGAACTCGCGCTGCACCTGCCATTGCGCGGCCAGCTGCTCGGCGTCGCGGTACACGCCCACCGCCAGGCCGGCCAGGTAGGCCGCGCCCAGCGCGGTGGTCTCGATCACCTGTGGCCGCACCACCGGGATGCCCAGCAGGTCGGC